>CALVPA010000085.1 GCA_944350395.1 uncultured Bacilli bacterium | reverse complement strand
TTCAATTGTGAGAGTTCTTTTATTTTCTTTAGTCATAAAAGGCTTACCGTGAATAAAACGAACTATCCCTACCAGGTTGTTTAAGTTTCTCTTTACAATTCTTAGAACTCTACCCTCTAATTTAGGTTTCTTTTCAGTAATTTCGACGATTACAGTGTCACCATCGATAGCACCGTTTAGGAACATCTTTTCGATGTGTATATCTTCTCCTTCTTGAAGTAAAAAACCGAAACCTTTTTGATTTACATCTATTTCTCCTATTTTTATATCGGGACAATTTTCAAATAAAATGTATTTTCCTTTATTTGTATAGTAAACTTCTCCATTTTGAACCATCTCGTTTAAAATTGGTTGAACTTTACTTATTTCGTCAGTGCTTGCATTTTCTAAAAGTGAACATAATTCCTCTGTGCTTACCGCATTGCTCTGCATTTTTAATATATTTAATACTTTTTCTTTCATATTTACACTCTCTCTTATAGACTTATTTTACCACAATATCGATAAAAAAAATACACATGAAGTGTATTATGCTGTAAACATTATTAGAAATGCTATTATCATAAAAGCAGCACCTACTAAAAACGTAAGTCTACTAATGAAAAGTTCTACTCCTCTTTCTTTTTGTGCTTGAAATAATTCGGCATTTCCGCCAGTAATTATTTGACCTGCATCGCTAGCTTTATTGCTTTGCAAAAGTACTAAAGCGATTAAAACTATGGATAATATCAATAATGCTGTTTCCATCTTCTCACCTGATTTCGGTTTTCATTCTACCATATTTATTCATCGCTTGCAACTTTTTTTACGCGTTTGATGGGTGTAGATTTCAAATACTGACTTACTATTACACATGTAAATCCCAATATTGCCACAGTCATTATTACCCACTTTTGTCTAAAGAACGTTATAAACTTTCCTAAAAAAGCAAACTTGCCTACGACTCTACCGATAACTTGGCTATTATCTATTGCAGGATTGTTCATAGAACACGTATTACACTTAGTAGTAGTAGACACTGAATCAACTGACACTACGGTCTGAATGTTATACTCACTATCTTCGTCTAAATATAATATTCTGTCACCAGGATTATACTCAGCGTTTTTCTTAACTATGACTATGTCCCCCGGATAAAAGTCGGTCATCATGTCATCACTTTTTTGTTGAAAAAATACATATCCAAACATTTCTGGATTGCTCTTGAGCATAATTTTCATCTCGACGAAAGCCCAACCATATCCGATTAAAAGAATAACTAAAATAGTGAGTAAAATATTTCCTAAAATATTAAGTATTTTCTTCATATATTCACTCCATTTTACTCTTGCCAAGTAGTTTATCCTCTATAAGCATGAGTCTATTATATTTCGCAATTCTTTCTCCCCTTGCAAGAGACCCTGTTTTTATAAAGCCGAGATTTAGGCCTACTGCTATATCTGATATGTATGTGTCGCAAGTTTCACCACTTCTATGACTGATAACTGTTTTATAGCCATTTTCTTTAGCTAATTTAATAGTATCTAACATCTCTGTAACAGTTCCAATTTGATTTAATTTAAGTAATATTGCGTTTGCAGCCTTTTTTTCTATTGCAGGCTTAAAAAGTTTAGCGTTAGTTACGAAATAATCGTCACCTACTATCATTATCTTATTTCCAAGAAGTGCAGTAATTTTACTCAATGATTCTAAGTCGTTTTCTTCGAATGGGTCTTCTATACTGATAATAGGATATTTATTTACGAGATACTTATAGTAATTTAATAATCCGTCTCTATTCATACGTGTATTATCTAGTCTGTATGTCTTAGTTTCTGCATCATATAACGAGTTTGCTGCAACATCTAGTGCAATAAAAACATTCTTTCCAGGTGTATATCCGGCTGTCTTAATCGCTTCTACAATTAAGTCTAAGGCTTCGGTATTACTTACAAGTTTAGGGGCATATCCACCTTCATCGCCGAGTCCAGTAGTAAGTCCTTTTTTCTTTAAAATAGTCTTAAGTTTGTGGAATATCTCCGAACCGCATCTAACACGCTCGTGAATAGTCTTAACAACAGGTACAATCATAAACTCCTGTATATCGATTCCATTTGTCGCATGAACACCGCCGTTTAATATATTCATCATGGCAATAGGCATAGAAATGCTGCCATCGCTCAAATATTCGTATAATTCTTTCCCTTCTTCTAAAGCGCTTGCCTTTAGTGCGCAAAGAGATACAGAAAGAATCGCGTTGGCACCCAATTTAGATTTATTATCTGTTCCATCTAATTCGATCATTAATTTATCTATTTCACTTTGGTTTAATTCTTTTCCTAAGATAGCAGGTTTAATCACTTCATTTACATTTGCGACTGCTCTTTTTACACCTTTTCCGTCGTATCTAGTTTGCACATCATCTCTAAGTTCTAATGCTTCTTTTGAACCAGTAGATGCTCCACTAGGTACACTAGCATTTACCTTCACACCGTTTTCGGTCTGTAATTCGCAATATACAGTAGGGTTTCCTCTAGAATCTAATATCTCGTGTGCACATAAACCTGTAATCTTTGTCATCTTTTCTTCACCCTTTATCCTAAAATAAATTATATACTAACTAGCTAAAATATTCAAGGTCAATTTGAAAAATACACACTATTGTGTTATAATGAATAACTCACGAAAGGAGTATGCCATGGAAATAAAAGAATTAACAATACAAGCATTCACTGAGTACGTCAAAAATAGTCCTCTTAAAAATTATATGCAGACTGAAGAATATGCTAGATTAATGGGTGAACATAAATATAATTATGACTATATAGGCTTAGTGAATGAGTCGAATGTGATCGTTGCAGCATCTCTAATTCTATTTAAAAAAATAGGATTAAATATGCGTTACGGGTATGCTCCTAAAGGCTTTTTAATAAATTATTACGATGAAAATCTAGTCGATACTTTTACTAAAAAATTAAAAGAGTTTTATTCAAAGAAAAATGTCGTCTTTATCAAAATAAATCCTGAAATAGTCGTAGGAGAAGTTAATCCCAAAACTCTAGAGTTTAAAGATAATCCAAATATGCGATTAAAAAGGGAAATTCAAAGATTTGGTTTTAATAAATTAAAAGACAACTTGTATTTTGAATCTATAAATCCGAGGTTCAACGCATATGTGAATCTTAAGAGTTCAAATATTAAAAATTACTCTAAGACAAACAGAAATAAGGTCAGAAATGCAAAACGTAAGGGATTATACTTGACACTGGGAAACGAAAAAGATTTAGAACGTGCTTTAAGTATCATAAAGAAAGATAAAGATGTGTCGTATTATAAAAATTTATATAATCTTTTTAATCAAAAAGGTAAAATCGATTTGCTTCTCGTAAAAGTCGACTTTGAAACATTTATTAAAAACAGTCAAAGTCTTTATGACAAAGAACTTGAAAATAACAGTTTATATAATGAGATATTACACAGAAGTCATCGTCCTGCCGATTTAAATAGAAAGATGAGTTCTGATTCTAAGTTATGTGTCATAAAAAATGAAATAGTACTAGCGACAGATGGACTTAGAAATCACAATGACGAAATAGTTGCGTTTGCAATAGTAGTCAAGTATGAAAATAGAGTACACATTGTAGAAAGTGCTTTTGACAGAAATTACTCATATCTAAATTCTAACTATTTCTTATACGATGCCATAATCGAAAACTATAAAGATGATTTTGATTACTTAGATTTAGGTGGAATAAGTGGAGACTTTAAAGAGTCTTCTCCGTATAAAGGTTTGAACAGATTTAAAATGGGATTTAATCCTAATATCTATGAATACATAGGCGAATTCGATCTCGTGTTTAACAAAGGAGCCTATGATTACCTCTTATCTTCCGGTAAATTAGCTCAAGAACTCAATAAAAAATAAAAGAATCGCTATATTATGTGCAGATTCTTTTATTTTTGACAAAATTCACAGTAATAAGTACTCCTACCATCTATTTTGATTTTCTTTATTTTATTACCACATATAGGACACTTCCCATTTTCTTTTCCGTGTACTTTTAACTCTTCTTGATAGTGACCGATTACTCCTAAACTTGACGTATAACTTCTTATGGTACATCCTCCCAATTCGAAAGATTTAGATATTATTTTCTTTGAATTTTCGATAATTTTTCTAGCTTCATCGTCTGTAATTTCACATCCTTTTTTAAATGGATTTATTTTAGATGCAAATAAGACTTCATTAGCATAGATGTTACCTAGTCCATTTATAATTGATTGGTCTAATAAAAGAGTTTTAATAGGTTTTTTCTTATTTTTAAATCTATCTAAAAGATACCCTGTTGAAAGTTTATCATCGTCCGGTTCTAACCCAAGTTTAGTAAGTTCTTTACACTTCGTTAAATCGGAACTTTTTACTAGGAGCATTTTCCCAAACTTACGCACATCGTTATATCTTAAATCCATTCCGTTTTCGAATGAAATTATCACATGCGTATGTTTTTCTACTTCATTATTAGACAGTTCGTAGAAATATTTCCCTTCCATTCTGAGATGACTTAAAAGTGAATACTCGGCTAGATTAAATACGATCCATTTTCCACAAGTTCTAACATCCTCTATAGTCTTACCGCATAATGTATCAATAAATACGTTAGTATCTCCCATAATTATATTTGGATATAAGACTTTTACTGTTGTAATTTTTTTATTTAAAATTTGTCTTTTTAATGTGTTTGCAACTACTCTTACTTCTGCAATTTCAGGCATGATACCACCTCACTTATTTTGCTTCATACCAATTGTCGCCTATGTTTATGTCTACATCGAGTGGCAATTCCCAATTTACGACACCTTCCATATCTTTTTTTACTAAATCTTTTACTGTATCTAATTCATCTTTACATACGTTCATGATAATTTCGTCGTGAACCTGTAGTAAAATTTTACTTTTCAAATTTTTTCTCATCAAATCATTATAGAGATTAATCATAGCTTTTTTTATTATATCTGCGCCAGTACCCTGTATAGGAGTATTTAAAGCAATCCTTTCTCCCCCTAATCTTATTGTATATACTGGACTTTTAAGTTCATCAATGTATCTCTTGCGATTAAATAGAGTAGTTACATAACCGTTTTCATGTGCGCTTTTTTTAATATTATCCATATATTCTTTTACTTTTGGATACATCTCATAATATTTCTCTATAAAATTTTTTGCTTCTTTTGGAGATATATTTAAGTTTTCTCCGAGCCCAAATCCACTTATGCCGTATACGATTCCAAATATCACGTGTTTAGCGGTGCTTCTCATTTTAGGAGTAACTTCTTCGATCGGTACTCCATATATGTCCGCGGCAACTCTCTTGTGTATGTCGTCCTTGTTCCTAAACGAATTTATCATAGTCTCATCCTCAGAGATATGCGCAAGTATTCTGAGTTCTATCTGTGAATAATCGGCACTCAATATTACGGAATTATCTTCCGGAACGAATGCTTTTCTTATGAGTTTGCCCTCTTCTTCTCTAGTAGGAATGTTCTGTAAATTAGGTTCCACACTCGATAACCTACCCGTTCTAGTCAAAGTCTGTTTATAAATAGTATGTATTTTATCATCTTCCTTTATGTATGACTCTAAGGGCTCTACATAAGTGTTATATAACTTAGAAAGCGTTCTATATTCTAGTATAGATGCAGCGATCGAATAATCTGGAAGCAGTTTTTCTAATATAGAAGAATCTGTACTATAAGTCTTAGATTTCTTGCCCGGATAAGGTATACCTAATTTATTAAAAAGAATATCTGCAAGTTGTTTTGGACTGGCGACGTTGAACTCTACGCCTGCAATTTTACATATTTCACATTTTAAAGATTCTACTTTGTCCTTTAAAACATTTTGCATTTCTTTTAATATTTTATAGTCCACTCTTATACCCTCTATTTCCATACTAGCAAGCACTTCCGTTAGAGGCATCTCGATATCGTTAAATAGAGATATCATATTTTCACTGTGTAATCTATCTATAAGTTCATCCTTATGGTCATATACAAATTTTGCCTTTTGAACTATTCCTTTTTCGATAGTTTTTGCTTCACATTTACCCTTTGTAAGATCGTCGTAATAATAGACATTTATTCCATTGTCGCTCATCTTTAAAGCTAAATCATCTTTAGTTGTATTGTCTAATAAATAGTATGCAATCATCATATCGAAATCGCTGTTTAAAAGTTTTATATTCTTTTTAGCCGCCAAAACTATATTCTTTTTAAGAGCGTAAGTGTATCTGAGTCTAACATTTAATTTATTTAGTACGTCATATACTAGATTCTTATCTACATAGTACGAATTTATTCCATCGCATAATCCCATTCCGATTATGTTTGCATAGTGATAATTATCTCTATCGCATTCGATAAAATAGGAATATTCTAGAGCATCCTTTATATCGTTTATATTTTCTACTATCTTATAATTAACTTCTTTACTAGGAATACTTTGGAAGTTGATATTCTTTAATAAAGAGTGGAACTCTAATTCTTGATATAAAGACTTTAATTTTTCATAATCTGGCCCATCATATGTAAGTTCACCTAAATCGAATTCTAGTGGTACATCTCTATATATCGTGGCTAGTTCATAACTAAAATACGCATTATTTTTGTCTTGGATTAGTTTTTCCTGCATTTTTCCCTTTATGTTATCGATATTGGCATAAACTCCATCCAGAGAGCCATAAGTCTGTATGAGATTTTTAGCGGTTTTCTCGCCTATTCCCTTTACGCCAGGAATATTATCGCTCGCATCTCCCATTAAACTCTTTAAATCGATAATTTTTATAGGATCGAAACCATATTCTTCTCGGAACGTATCTACAGTATAATAAATGCTACCGTTAGATTTGAGCATCTTCATACTGACTACTGGACTTATGAGTTGCATTAAATCGTGATCAGACGAGACGATAAGTGCATCGTACTCTGGATCTAAATCTGCTTCCTTAGCTAGAGTTCCTATTATGTCGTCCGCTTCATACCCTTCTAGTTCTAAGTGTTTTATTCCCATTGCATCCAATAAATCCCTAGCAATGGGCATTTGACTCTTTAAATCTTCAGGAGTAGCATTTCTACCAGCTTTATAGTTTTCATACTTATCGTGTCTAAAGTTTTTCCCTATGTCAAAAGCAACGACCATGTAGCTGGGATTTTCTTCTGCGATTATCTTATTAATCATGGATACAAACCCATAAAGCGCATTAGTCGCCTGACCTTTACTATTTTTCATAATCGAACCCGAATATGCAGTCGCATAGTAACTTCTAAACATTAAATTATTGCCATCTACTAATATAACTTTTTTCATTTCATATCACCAACATTACAATTAGTATATCATATTGAAACTAAAAATAAGCAGAAATTTGACTTTTTATAAAAAATATGTATAATATAAGCACCAATAAAAAAGGGGGATTTTTATGGAAAAACATATCTTATACGAATTATCAGAAATTTTATTATTGGATGACGACAAAAAATATCAAAAATATGTAGAAACTTTTTTAGATGAGAATTCTAGCGAAAAGGATAAAGTAAAGAGTAAAAATATAATTATAAGAATTATTTTAAAAGCTTTTAATGGAAACGAGAAAATTAAAGAAAACCTTAGTAGCGAAGATGAACAGATGATAAATGAATTTATACAAGATGCAATATTGACAACAGATATTAGCGACAACGAATTTTATAGATTAGTTTACATTATTGCAGAAAAGAGTAAATTAGCTTTAGAGGCAAGACATTTAAACTTCATATTAGATTCACTTAAAAATGCTGCAAAAGAGTTATCAAGCAGTACCGTTAAAAATATATTAAGCGGTATAGATTATAATAGCGATTTTAGTGTTAAAAAATCAAAAATAATTAATGCCATACAAGAATTACATTTAGAAATTAAAACAAAAATAATTCAAAAAATTGGTAAAGAAAATGTAACAAGTGAATTGAAATCTGCAATAGATTCTGCTAACAATAAGATGCAAAATTGTGTATTGTTGATGGAAAGTGGTAAAAAAGACTATAAATTTATTTTGAATGAAATCAAAGATTTTTTAACAGAAGATTTTAATTTATTGGAAAATTGTACTACTTATTCCAAATCTAAAGATTTTGACAAAAATGAAACTAATTCTAAATCTACTAAATTAGCCAATATAAAACCAAATTATATTCTTAAAAGAACTTCTGAAAGCGGAAAAACTGATAGACCAATCCATAGTAAAAAGAAAATAATATTGATTGGACTTGCAATTACTATAGGACTAGGTTCAGCATTTTTGCTAGGCAGATACTCTAAGAATAATACAAATTCTAATAATGATATCAGTTATCAAGATGATACAGATCAAAATCATAATAGTGACTTAACAAACGATGATACAGTAGTTAGTGCAGAAAAGATAGATGAGCTTTCTATTCAAATATATGAAAATTGGAAAACGCTTGGTTGCGAATATTCAAAAGAAGATATAGTAGAACTTATTAAAGTATTGAACGGTATAGAATCGGATATAAGCATAGATACAGCTGACGATATGTTAATAGATGTATTAAATAGAGCAACGATTCCTGCTGTTAACAGCATTATTACTGGAACAAAAGAAGAAAGCAACAAAGTACAAATAGCTGATTTATTGTTAGAAGATAATACTGACATCACTGCTATTAGCAATATGGAGAACTATTTAAACGGTGCCATAGAAAATCCATTCGATATTACGGAATATGCTAATAGTGCTATAGAAGATGAAGTAAGACTTTTGATAGATGAAGAAACCGTTGGAGGATTAAACTTAACTAGTACGACTACTTCAGATCCAACATTAAGACTTATTTGGTCGAGACTTGCAATAAATGCAAATGCAATATTCGGCACACTTGGGGATGATTATTCATATAGCAATGGAACTGATACTTATTATTTAAAAGATATAAATGATTATAATATTTTAGAAGAAGTAGCAAAAGAAGCAATAAAAGATATGGGATATACAGCAAAGAATTTAAATTATAATGAATAAAGGGGTGATATAAATGTACGAATCAAATGAAAAAAGTATTGATTGGAAAAACATTTTAAAACGTCTTTTGATTTTAATAGCAATATTATTAGTAATATTTGGAATAGTGACACTTATTACAAGATGTTCAAGAGATGATGAAAAAGAAACTAACTTACAAGTAGATTTAAAAGAACAATTAGATATGATGCAAGAAGCTACTTTGAAATATTTGACAAAAGAATATTTGCCTATTGAATTAAATTCTTCTAAAACTATTAAATTAAAATATTTGATAAATAGAGATTTAATGGAAGAAATAAAAGACGATGCTGGAAATGTTTGCGATTCTAATGCCAGTTATTCAGAAATTACAAGATTAGAAAACAACTACGCTCTTAAGATTTCTTTAACTTGTGGTGAAAATTCAGAATATAGAATTATTTATATCGGTTGCTTCGACGAATGTACAGATGGAAGTATTTGCATTGGCAATGAAAATTCTATAAATGGAATATGTACAATGGATACCATTGAAGAAAGTACTGATAGTACAAGTGAAGAAACTACTAATTCTACAAGTACGTCGAGCAAACCTAGTAACAATGGTGCAGGTTCAACAATTTCTAATAATAATTCAAATTCAAGCAGTAATAATAATTCTTCATCAAATAATTCTAGTTCTAATAATACAAATTCTAATAATTCTACTAGTGAAAAGAGAACTTTATATCAATATGAAAAATGTGAAACAGAATATTTCTGTTCATCTGGTTCACTTACCAGCGATAACAGATGCAAAATTACGAGAAACCAAACCTATACTGGTCAAGTTATTAAAACTGGTGGAGAAACTAAAACGACATATGTTTGCTCGAGTGGAACTTTAAGCGGAACAAGTTGTATTATTAAGACTAACGCAACTAAAACAACAAAAACAACGGTAGTCTATTTATCTAGTACTTCTTCAGCTAAAAATACAGCCACTACTACATATACATATCTTGGATATGTCAGTGGAAAAGGCTATAAATTTAATAAGACAACTGTATCTTACGTTTGTTCAAGTGGAACTCTAAGTGGAACGAGTTGTGTCCGTACAGTAGCGGCTACTAAAAAAACTACTACAACGCCGGTAAGTTATAGATGTGCAGACAACAGTTATACATATAATGGGTTGACAAAAACTTGTACAAAAACAGTTTCCGTTACATCATATGAAGCTCCTAAGTTATCAAAGTATTGTAAGACTACATGGAGCTATTCTACATCATTAGTCGGATGGACTAGAACAGGACTTACAAAATTAGAATAAAAAAAGTTTCAAACGAAACTTTTTTATTTTGTCTATTATCTAGCAAAATTTTTGAGATCTAATCTGAGTTTATCGGCAACAGTTGCAATAAATTCACTATTCGTAGGTTTTGCTCTATCGTAATCTACACTGTGTCCAAATAACTCTTCCATATATTCATAATCACCTCTATTCCAACTAACTTCAATAGCATGTCTAATTGCTCTTTCTACTCTCGAAGAAGTAGTCTTATATCTTGAAGCGACTTGAGGATATAATTCCTTTGTAATTCCTCCTATAATATATGGATTATTGTATATTAACATTATACTCTCTCTTATATATTGATAACCTTTGATATGTGATGGTATTCCTAAAGCATGTAACATTTTGGTAATACGAGTCTCCAAATTATTATTGATTGGTTCATTTTTAACGCTGTGGAAAAGTCCCTCGATAACGTCATTTAAGTCATTTAAATTATAAGGTTTTAATATTATATAATCTATATTTAATGAATCTACATTGTTGAAAATTAAACTGTTTTTAACACTGCAGGTTAAAATTATTTTAAAGTTACTGTTCAATTTTTTTAATTCAGATAATACTGTAAAGCCGTCCTTATTAGCTAAAAGCGTATCCATAATTATTAAATCGATCGAATCTTTATTCTCAAGTGCTAATTTTAAACCTTCGTTACCGTCCTTTCCAAAATATTTTACATCGACTACTGTAGAACTACTAAAATACTTCTTTACTTCACTGACAATTTTTTCATCATCATCGATAAGCAATGTGCGTATTTTATTATTCATAAGCATCTCCTTTATTACCACGCACATTAATTATATAATGATATTTGACAAAATACTAGAAAATGTTTTGTAAATGCATGTCAATAAACGTAAAACCTTGTCGAATTTAGTCGACAAGGTTATTTAAAGCGTCCATTACTTGTAAATCGGTACTTATATCATCTTTGTTATAGGTGTCTGCATTAAATTCTACTGGTATATCGGGTGTCAATCCAATTCCATCGATACAGTCACCGTTAGGAGTAAGCCACTTTGCACTCGTATACTTTACAATTGTTCCGTCGGACAAGTCTACCTTTTCTTGAACTTTACCTTTGCCATAACTAGTTATGCCTAGAAGTCTTGCATTTGCCGAATACTTTAATGCAGATGCAAGTATCTCTGAAGCACTAGCACTAGCTTTGTTTATTACAACTATTATATTATAGTCGCGTTTTTCGCTCGTCTCATCTAAGTAATTGACTGTTTCATCTTTATTTTGTAACGAATATATCGTTTTACCTTTTTCTATAAAAATTTCTGCAATATTCTTAGCAACTTCTAGATATCCACCCGTGTTATCTCTTAAATCTATTATGAGAGATTCAATACCATTATTTTCTAGTTTGTTTAAAGCATTTGTAAACTGTATATCTGCAGTATCATTAAAAACAGTAAGTCTAATATATCCTACATTATGACCATTTTTTTGTAGTATTTGTGATTTAACAGCGGGTACATATAACTTTTCGATTTGTGTATCAAACGATAAAGTAGTTCCACCTCTGTTCACTGTTAGAGATACTTTTTGGTCGCTTCCTGTTTTAATTAAGTTGGTAACGTTTTCTGCTTCCATATTTGTTACTTCTTGTCCATTTACACTTAATAGAATATCTCCTGCAAGCAAACCAGATCTTTCAGCGGGAGAGCCCTCAAACACTTCGTCTATTAGTGTATTCCCATCATCATTTTTATAAATAGTAATACCTATTCCTTCATACTCTCCAGCTAGAGTTTCATTAAGTGAATTTGTGCTATCTGTATCTAAATATGATGTATAAGGATCATCAATTTTACTATACATTCCAGATATAGCACCGTCGATAAGTTGATCTTTATCTAAAGTGTCGTAATAATTATCAACTAAGTCGTTATATACCGATATAAATTCTCCAAGCTTTTCATCGCTTGCTAATAGAGAATAATTTATTCCACCTAAATGTTTATAAACTAAAACACATCCTAAAAAACACATTATTAGGGATGTAACTACTACTATGATAGATACGTCTAAAAAACTAAATATTCTATTCTTTTTCTTCATAGCCATAACCTCATAATAAATATATCACACATCTTAAAAAAAATCTTTAAAACGTTGTCTTATTTACAAAAAAATAACACTTTCGTGTTATCCCAATATGTCTATAATAGATTTTTCTTCGTCATAATATTTCTTAATTTTTCCATCCTCTATTAAAATTAAAGTAGGATCTGTTAGAGATAATTCACTGGCATCGCTAGCTTTAGGATTGCTCTTTTCTCCTATATAATTTTTATTTATTTCTAACGATAAATCCAAGAAATAAATCTTATCATCGCCATTAGCAAAATTATATAGTAATGCAGCATAATATCCTGCCTTAGTACTAGTTGGATCGTAAGCGAATACGTAATATTTATCATACGGTCTATTGAATAAGTTTCCTGCTCTTATGTTGTCATATGCTATAGTTACATCACTAGAAGTATTTGTCTCATCTTGAAAATTGTCCTTTATCAAATATTTAGCAGTTAAAAAGTACAATAATCCAGCAATTAGCGCTACACATACTAAAATTATTATAAATTTTTTAACTTGATCCGTATCTTCATTTATATCTCTTATTACTTCGCTTTTGACTTGTTTATCTACTTTTATTCTTTTTTTTAACATAATAAACCACCCAAATCAAGTATACCAAATATAGAAAAAAAAAGCAAAATATTTACCTTATTTTGCTTATTTATTGGTTATTTCGACAACTGTTGCCGTATTTAACGATTCTGCTATTGTCATCATTTCTTCTTGAGTAAGATATGAACTAGTTATATAGTAGTCCACGTTATTGTTCGTCCATTCGAGAGAATTGTCACTTAATACGCCCACCGCAGTACTTAATAATAGTGGATCACCATAAACTGATTCTATTTCCATCTCTTTGCTGACACTTGCAGGCTCTTCTATTATCATGAAAGGTTTTGCACCTGCATATGTCATAATTACTCTGTCTCCGTCATCAGTTTCAACTGTATCTTTTGTAGATAGATGGGTATCACTCGGAAGATATAATGGATATACGATGTCGTTTAAAACACTAGTTTCTTCGCTTTCGCTTTCACTATTTGTTTCTTCACATTCTTCTCCATCACATTCATTAGTCGTTATTAATGAATCTAGACTAAAGTTATCATCTGAAAATTTAGCTGAATATTCGATATTTGTAAATTTCATCCTTATTATAGCGTTTCCATCTTTATTTAAGACCTGAACTTCTTTTAAATTATTATCCTTATCAAAATATATTTTTTCTGTCTTAAGGCTACTGTTGTTAGGATAATTTACATTAGCATTTACTATATAATATTCATCATTTTCGTCTACAACAGGATTTTCAGTATCTTTTATATCCTTTAGTAAAGAATTTAATAGATAGCTTTGACTACTGTTATCAGGCCATTCACTTTGGAATTTAAAACTTTTATTTAGTGCTGGTGTAACTACTATAACACACAAAAGTTTTAAATTTTTATAGTATCTTATATATTATTATTAAATTTATTTATTTTCTATTTGTTTTGCTTCATTTAATAATTTATCAAAATCAGATATATAATTTTTATCTTGA
>CALVPA010000084.1 GCA_944350395.1 uncultured Bacilli bacterium | reverse complement strand
CG
The DNA here is from genome assembly GCA_944350395.1 of uncultured Bacilli bacterium. Classification (GTDB taxonomy): domain Bacteria; phylum Bacillota_I; class Bacilli_A; order RF39; family UBA660; genus RUG11867. Next base: position 2,952 of record CALVPA010000084.1, on the reverse strand, counting down.
CTCTTTATTATAAATTAGGAAAAGATAAAGAAGCCAAAGAATTATTAGAAAGAATTAACAAAGCTAATCCACATTTTATAAAATTCTTTAAGGGAACTATTAAAAGAAATGAAGATATTCCGTATAGACATTATAGTAAAGGTGATTCATCAGAAGTAATAATGTATTTTGAACAATATGATTTCTTAGTTATGACACTACCAAGTATTCATGAATTTGTATTAGAAAATAGTAAAAAATCAAAAAAGTAAATCAATTTAACTACACAATGACCATCGCGAGGTGGCGAAGGTGCTGAAGTAATATATGCCTTACGAAATACAGATGCACTATCTAAAAAGATTTTAAATAATCTTGCAGAAGAGGGGCAAACCATTAGAAAATATTATCAACGAAGACTACCTAGTAATCCTGCAAAAGATTATTATTATGTCATAAGAGAGACACCAAATACAGAAGCAGTTATTGTGGAATATGGATTTTTAGATAATGCGAATGACGCAGCAAAATTAAAAGCAAATTACAAAGATTATGCCGAAGCAGTAGTTCGAGCCGTTGCTGAATATAAGGGTATTAAATATGTACCGGTTTCCGGAAGAGATTATTACGTAGTAAAATCTGGCGATACATTGTGGACTATTGCTAAAAACAATGGATTAACAGTAGATGAACTAAAAAAAATAAATGGTTTAACTAACAATTCTTTATCAATAGGTCAGGTTTTAAAATTATCTTCTGCTTCTACTCCGGATGTTAGTGTTCCGACAGATGAAAACTATTACACGGTTAAATCAGGCGATACTCTTTACGCCATAGCAAATAAATATAATATGAGTGTCGATGAATTAAAAAAGCTTAATAACTTAACATCTAATGTTCTTAGCATTGGTCAAAAATTAAAAGTTTCTTCTAGTACAGCGTCGGATACTACTTCTAACGAATACTATACCGTTAAATCTGGAGATACTTTATATAGTATAGCAAGCAAATATGGCATGAGTGTTGATGAACTTAAAAAATTAAATAATCTAACTAGTAATGTCATAAGTATCGGTCAAAAATTACTTGTATCAAGTGCTAATAATGATATGAGTAGTGATAATATGTACACAGTAAAATCTGGTGATACTCTTTACGGAATAGCAAGCAAATACGATATAACCGTCGATGTATTAAAAAATGCTAACAATTTGACATCTAATACACTATCCATTGGTCAAAAATTGATAATTCCAACCAACACTAGTTATAATACATATACTGTTGTAGCTGGAGATACTTTATATGGTATAGCACAAAAATTTGGAATTTCAGTTGATTCATTAAAATCTCTAAATAATTTATCTAGTAATATATTGACAATAGGTCAAAAATTATTAATACCGTAACATAATAAATTCTTAATACTCAAATATTAAGAATTTTTTATAATATTTAACATTTTAAGTGTCTAACAATTAATTTTACTTGAATTTATTAATTCTGACATTTAATGATATGGTAAAATAATAATAGGAGTGATACTAAAATGAAAGGTATTATATTAGCGGCCGGATCGGGAACAAGACTTTATCCCATAACAAAAAGTACAAGTAAACAATTAATACCTGTTTATGATAAACCAATGATTTATTATCCGTTATCTGTACTTATGGAAGCTGGAATAAAAGATATATTAATAATTACCAATAGTGGAGACTTAGAAAAATTTAAAAGTCTATTAGGAAACGGTACAAATTTTGAAATAAATATTGAATATATAATCCAGCCAACACCAGATGGAGTAGCACAAGCATTAATATTAGGAGAAAATTTTATAGGTAATGACATATGTGCTATGATTTTAGGTGATAATATTTTTTGCGGAGATAACTTAGGTAATGAGTTAAAAACTGCACTAGTAGAAGCTAAAAATGGAAAGGCTACAATTTTTGGATATAAAGTAAAAGATCCAGAAAGGTTTGGCGTTTTAGAAATCGACAATAATAATAAGGTTTTAAGTGTAGAAGAAAAACCACAACACCCTAAGTCAAATTATGCTATAACTGGGCTATATGTATATCCGAAAGGAGTGTCAGAAAAAGCAAAAAAAATTAAGCCTTCAAAAAGAGGCGAGTTAGAAATCACATCTTTAAACGATATGTATTTAAAAGATGGCTTATTACATGCACGTTTGTTAAAGAAAGGTTACATGTGGTTCGATACGGGAACATTTGATAGTTTATTAGAAGCTTCCAACATTATAAAATATGTGCAAAAAGCATCTAATAAATTAGTTGGATCACCAGAATTAATAGCATATAAAAATAAATGGATTAATAACGAAGAACTTTTAAAACTGGCAAACGACATGAAAAAAAATTCTTATGGAGAAGCATTGTTTAAAATTGTGGACAATAAAAAAAATAATTAATAAAAAAGTTTTATTTTTAATAAAAAGATGATATACTTTAGATATAAATGAGAAAGGAGTTATCTATATGTACAATGATTTTTATAATACAAGTACAGTTACAACAAACACTGTAGATGGAACATGGCTTATCGTATCTGCAGTATTAGCAGTAGTTGGAGGTTTAGCAGCATATTTTCTATTTGTTGCAAAGAAAAATAATGGTGAATATACTGGTTTTGTAGCATGGCTTCATAGTTTTTTAAACTTTAAAAAATTCTTTATAGAAGCCGTACTTAAAGTATTATATTTGATTACAGCAATATACATTACTTTAAGTTCATTTAGCTTTATAAGTGGCAGTGTTGCAACCTTTTTCTTAGTACTTATATTTGGTAATATAATTGCAAGAATTAGTTATGAATTTGTATTAATGTTCTTGACTATTGTAAACAATACTACTGAGATAAATGAAAAACTCACTGTACCAAAAAAAGAAGTAGAAAAAGCAACTGCCAAATCTAAGAAAAAAGTTGAAAAAGAAGAAGACGAAGAAGAAT
>CALVPA010000083.1 GCA_944350395.1 uncultured Bacilli bacterium | reverse complement strand
GTTGCCATATTCAAATCGATATATGCCGATTTCAACTTTTCAAGACAAATCGCATAATTACTAATCTTATTTTTTTCCATTACTTCCTTTTGGAGTTTCAAAATATAATTAGTAAATTTTTTTTCGTTTAACTTTATCAATTTTCTGAAGTTTAACTCTATGTGTCCGATTATATCCGGATTTATCCAGTAGATCTGTTCGAATATTTCTGACACCTTGTTGTAATTTTTAGCCTTTTTATGACGGACTTCTAAAAAAGAAGACATATATTCGTGGACATAGCAAGTATAATCGAAATCGTCGCTTTCGAGAAATATTCCAGCCTGTTCGAATTTATCTAAAAATTCGTTTATAATTTCGTTCAACGAATGAAAATTGAAGATATAATAATTATTTATCTCATACATCAATGTATCGAAACCCATCTTTTCAAAATACGTATTGGCGGGATTCAACAGAAATTTAACTTTTTCGAGCGATTCTACTTTTTCTTTGAGATTAGTTAGATCCTCATCATCTCTCTTAATTTCCAAAGACTTACTTTTCGCATTCAAATAATTTAACAGACTCTCGCGGTATTCTGTATATTTTTTCTCTATAGAATCGATCGTCTCATTAAATTTATTTTTGTTAGTTTTAGTCCTAGTAGGCAGTGTAGATAATAAAGTTTTTTTAGCATCGATATCCGATTTTATAAAGTCTAAAAAGTTATTCATTTTCATTTTCCTTATCTTCTATAATAATTCTATTGTCATTTAAATATCCCAAAAACTCGTCGATATTTTCGTAAACCTCTATCAATTGTTTGAGAGTTAACTTCGATAAATCGAAATCGATTTTCTTTTCTGCATTTTTCACATTATCACCTTTTTTCCTCTATTTATCCAATTTTATTAGTTAAAAGCTTCATAACCTTGTGTATCCTTGATGAAGTTGATCGATATCGAAATATCAGCACCTTCGGAATCTGTTTCCAAACTGTCGATATCTTGTCCTTCGATCCATAAGTAGACGCGCACCTTTGTAATGCCGTACGGTACGGTGAAAAGCGGGTCATCGAAGTTTTCTTCAGTTATAGTATTTTGTATCGTAAAATAACGCGTATCTAAATTCGGAGATCCGGACACAGCATTCGCTACATATATGGGACCGCCGGATTTATAAGTGCCATACGTCGTATATCTTTCGCCATTTTCGAGTGTTACACCATATTTGGCAGCTCTTTCGATAGACAAATCGGTATGATTCCTACTATTAGGTTCATATATTATCGCTTGACAATTATTGTTGCATTGCAAATTTTGAATAGTAGTCGGATTCTCATCGATACCTAAAGTGCCCACTTTAACAAAGCCGACTCGTACCGAATTTAATAAACCATACATCTCTTCAGTAGCTTCGCCATCCATAACTATTTCTGTTCCATAATCTAAATACAGATTATCCTCGATCGGCGAACCCGAATCATTTTTAAAGAACAGATCGAAAGCGATATAACTGTTAAACTGTTTTATACTATTCTCTTTGATTAACGATGTAGAGAAAAATCCGTTTTCCTTTGTCTTATTCGGATACCTTATTCCGCCACCGCTCGAATACATATCGAAAAAATATGTGTTACTGCTGGATAAGCCGACTGAAGAAACGGGAGTTAATCCCCCACTAGCCCACTGACTCAAGTTATTAGGATAAGTGTTTCTCAAATTTCTTATTAGATTGTCATATGATATTTCCACAGAAGTATCAAAATTTATCGCATCGAATGAAATCGACAAGCCGGAGTTCTTCGTTACGGACATATTGAACGTCTTAATTCGTACATTCAAATTGACAGAAAACCAGGCATAAGTCGAAAATATTAGTAAAATACCTACGAGTATTATAATTATAACCGATATCTTTATATTATGCTTAGTCATATCGTCGCTTTTCGGCATCTTTTTAATAGATTTAGTTTTTTTAGAAATAGTCTTTTTTTTTGTTTTACTATTTGCCATAAATTCACCTCAATGGTTATACAAATAAAGAGTAATTTTGAAATCATTACTCTTTATTTTAACCTAACTGAAATTAGTAAATAATTTCATTATAATTTATTAAGAAATTGTCCAATGTCCATCTTCGAATGTTGCTGTCTTAGATTGTTCACCATCTTTGAATGTGAATGTTCCAGGATCAGTTTCGAAGCTTCTTGGTAATGTGAATGAACTGTAAGTCTTACTGTAAGTAATTTCGCTGTCGCTTATTTCAGTGATTTCACCAGTTGCAGTGTATGGAACAGTCGTCAAATCAGTGCTTGGTCCAGTATAATCGACATCACCTTCAGTATATCTTTCCTTAGTAAATCCGAAGTTAATAGATATTGCTTTACCAAGTGATGCAAAATCGTAGTTATCGATATCTTGACCTTCAAGGTAGATGTAAACTCTTACTTTAGTGATGCTATTTGGAGCAAGTGTCATGAATACAGGACGATCTGTACTAGTTTTATCTTTCATAGTATCAGTGAAGTAATCATAACTTACTAGTTTATAATCGTTTTCGTCAAATTCTCCTTCTTCTGCTGTTTTAGCAGTAGTATAAGTACTATAGTCAGTAACATTATCCATATATGAATTATATTCTCCATCATAGATATTAACGTTATCTGCTATACCTAATTCTCTGCTTATAGCATAAGTTTTATAAGGTGTACCATTTTGTACTGCTTTACAATTTGTAGTAGTAGCAGACTCGTCTAATGCAGTGTAAGAATCGCTGTCGAAAACATCTTCGCCAGTTCTTGCAAGGCAACCTTCGTTATACCAGTTGATAGCATTTTGAACGTGGTCAGTATCATTTGGCTCCCAGATTGTAGCATCTCTACAAATTCCAGTGACTTGAACTTGTGTTTCTTCTTCTGCAGGAACATCTGCACATGTAATTGCAGTTATATTATCTTTAATTTCAGTAGTGTCAATTTCAGCTTCAACACGTCCAATTTGAGCAAACGCTACTCTTATAGAGTTCTCAATACCAGTGTTAGCAACACCACCATCTGCTGCATAAGTAACTGCTGAATTAGTAGTCAAATATATAGCCTCTTCATTGAGTGGTTCGTTATCTGGATAGTATTCCTCACCAGACATGTTCTTGATGAATAGGTCGAATGCAACGTAGCCTTCGCCTTCATTATATTTTCCACCTTGATTTGTATAGTTATTTACTCTACTTGCTAGGAATCTGTAACCGCCACCATTAGGTATTGCAGTCATACTAGCTTTTTCGAATAATTTCATAGTAGAAGATGTAGAATCCATATCACCTACAGATGACATTGGTATAAGACCATCATCAGCAAATGTATTAGTGTTTCCATCATATACATCAGCCTCATTTACATCTAATGTATAAGACCAATGTTCACCATCCATCGATAGGAATAAGCCTTCTGTAGTAGCGATTTTGATATCGAATCCTTCTACATTAACAGTCTTCATACCGATAAACCATGCATAAGTCGATACTGATAACATGATTGCTAGTAGTAAGCAAATAACGACAAGATTTCTTATTTTTTTACTGTGTTTTAAATTTTTATTATTCTTCGCCATAACTTCCTCCTATTAACTCAATGTCCATGTACCAGCACCGTCTTCGCTGTTATCATTTTTATCAGGTACGAATGTCAAAGTCTTATCTACATCTGTATTAACTTTGAATGTGAATGATGTAATCCATCTTGGAATACTGAATGTGTGAGATCCATCATCATAAGTTACACCTTTTGGTAAACTTTCTTCTTCAACAGTAGTAATTTCTCCTTGTTCTTCTGGACTCAAAGTGTATTTTCTAACTCTTGTAACATCGTCTGGTAATTCAGGATCACCATCGTAATCGACATCTTCACCATAGAATCTCTCTTTAGTTAGTCCAAATGCAACTGTAATACTTCTTCCTAATGAAGCAAAATCGTAGTTATCTACATCTTGTCCTTCAAGATAGATGTAAACTCTTACTTTAGTGATGCTGTTTGGTGCTAAAGAAATGAATTCAGGGCGTTTAGTTCCTTCATACATTTTTTCAGTATCTGTAAATGTATCATATGCATAAAGTTTTCCAGTAGTTGCAGTTTGAGCAATACTTGTAGTATAACCATTGTATTCAGTTCCATCGTATAGATCAACTTGGTCAGAATAATCTATTACTCCACTTACTGCATAAGTAGGTACGAATGTACCATCTTCAACAGTGCTACATGCTTCTGCACTATAAGAACTTTCTAATGTCAAATCGGCAGCAGTTCTCTTTTTACAAGATTCGTTATACCAATTTATTGCATTATCAACGTGTTTAGTATCGTTTGGTTCCCAAATAGTTGCATCTCTATCGCAAATGCTAGTAACTATGCTTGGGTCTGTAACGACGTCGCTGTCTATATCTCCAGCTCCATTACAATCGATACCAGTTATCTGTACTTGTGTAGTATTAGTAGCGATTACACGTCCGATTTGAGCGAATGCTACTCTTACCGAGTTTTCAATTCCTGTATTTGCTTTTCCTGTTGATGAAACAGTAACAGCAGATTCAGGTGTCATATAAATTGCTTCCTCATTTAATACATTGTTTTCTGGATAATATTCATTACCAGATAAGTTTTTAATGAATAAGTCGAATGCAACATAACCTCTTTGTTCAGGATTTCCTACAGTAGTGTTAGTTACTTGACTAGCCATTATTCTGTATCCACCAGGTGTTTCAGTAAAGCTTCCCTTTTCAAACATTATTAATCTCGAAGTGGTCTTATCTATTTTTCCGACTGATGACATTGGAACAAGTCCATCTCCACCCCAACTGTTAGTGTTATTTGAAGTGTTTACAGTATTGTAGTTATCTTCGTTAATTTCTACTGTATCGCTCCAAGTAATACCATCTAGAGAAAGTGAAAGACTATCGATTGCAGCAATTTTTACATCGAAACTAGAAACGTTGACAGTTTTCATACCGATGAACCATGCATAAGTCGAAACAGTTAAAATAATTCCACATAAAGCGCATATTACGATAAGCTTTTTAACGCGACTTTCGTGTTTGTTATTTCTTTTTTTCATAAAATACTTTCTTCTCCTTCTTAATCATCTACATGTTCAGAATTGAAATCCATATGTACTTTGAATTCGCCACCTAGGATATTGTCGGTGCATTCAGGGTCAGCACCTTCTATCCATATGACAATCGTGTATTTGTCTATATCCCCCGGTTCAAAGTTTTCGACGTGGTTTAATGCGACGTACTTATCGCTCTCGAATGGCACAGTTTCAGGTTCTGCTTCACCATTATGAGCTAACTTTGCATACGTGACATATTCTCCGTTTCTATAAATTCTAATTCTGATCGCGTCATCGACATTTTTTATGACATCATCGATGACAACTTCACTCCAGTAATCGGAAACCTCTTCTCCGAGATTTTCGATATAAAATGTATAGGCCAAATAGTTTTTGCCATTGTGAGAACCGTTACTACTTTCGTCGATGTCCAAAGGAAGCCATTTGTATGAGACATTATCGAAAGTCTGTGGTGCTTCGGCATATAGCTCAGTCCTGTACACTTTATAATCTGGGTCATCGTACACGATTAGACCCTTCCTGAAGTACAAGTTCCTATCAAGCGTGACGCTAAAATTTCCACTATTATAAATTATACCTACTACAAAATATAGAAGCAGTAAAAGTAAGATGATTATGATCAGAGCTATTCTTAAGAACTTTTTGAATTTTTTCTCGCGTTTGAGTTTTTCAGTACTAAGTTTAACCTGATGTTTCATCACTTATCTTTCCCCTTCAATATTGTACTGCACAGTTAGAATAACATGTACATACCGATATCCTTTACAATACAAATAAATTATATCACATGGGTCAAGTTTGTCAATAAAAAAAATCGACTATTGTAATATTTTGTCGAATTAATTTTTGTAATATATTTTTTTAAATTTTGTAAAATTATACAGTTTTTTATTTACATAAAGACTTTTTAGATTTAAAATAAACACATACGGAGTGGTATCGAAGTGGTCATAACGGGACTGACTCGAAATCAGTTGTACCTTAACCGGGTACCATGGGTTCGAATCCCATCCACTCCGCCATTAGGTAAATTAAAAACTTATACGATGTGTATAAGTTTTTTTAATATGTTTTTGAACCCGTAATCATAATGCTCATAACTCTCTTAAACAGTGTCCAAAGATTGCATTTTTTAACATCACTTTTAACGGTTAACGGCAAAGTATTTATTACTTTATCGTTGGCATATATCTTAACAGTACCTACCTTATCGCCTACTTTAACTGGTGCAGTTATTTTATCATAATTTATTTCATATTTATAATTTAATTCTTCATCATTTATCTTAACTAAATCTACTGCACTATCTTCTATTATGACTTTTTCTTTAGTTTTTTCTCCTAATTCTATCTCTACTTCTCCAAGATCGGTCCCATTCGATAAAATAGTTTTAAGTTTATAAGTGCTTTTTCCATAGTTTAGAAGAGCTACTGTATCTTTCGATCTTTCAGTATCAGATGGTTCTCCCATTACTACACTTATAAGTCTCATGTCTTTCCAAGAACCAGTAGCAGTTAAACAGTATCCTGCTTTACCGGTATAACCGGTCTTTAATCCATCGACACCTGAATAATACCTAATAAGTTTATTAGTATTTACCATCCATGTATTTGTTCCATCCGGTTTGTTTAAATATTCTTCATAAATGCTAGAATAATTTAATATTAGTTCATGTCTAATAAGTTCTCTAGCCATAATAGCCATGTCTCGTGCACTGCTCATATGTCCGTCTGCATCTAATCCATAGGGATTAACGAAATTCGTAGAAGTGAGTTTCAATTCTTTAGCTTTATCGTTCATCATAGTCACAAAATTTTCTACTCTCCCACCAATTGTTTCAGCTAATACTACAGCCGCATCGTTCCCAGATGCTATGCAAACGGCTTTGATTATATCTTCTAGTTTATATTCTGTATTTGCTTCCAAGAAGACCTGACTTCCACCCATCGATGAAGCATTTTCACTAACGGTTACCATATCGTCTAATTCTATGCTCCCCTTTTCGATAGCTTCCATGGTAAGCAAAAGTGTCATTATTTTTGTCATAGATGCCGGTGCTAATGCTTCATCGGCATTTTTTTCGTATAACACTTCGCCAGTAATCGCTTCTATTAAAATTGCACTTTTCGCAGAAGGTGCTAAATCTTCTGCATTTACAAAACCCATAAAAACGATTAAACACAAAAAAGAAAATAATACTTTTTTCACAACAACCACCTAATAAAAAGTATTATTTTCACGTTCATTATAGAACTAATTATCGATATCTACTAATTCGTATTCTTGACTACCTAAACCGATTTTTTCGGCATAATCTAGTACATGCGGTCCTTTTTGTTTTTCGATTCTTTCTAATAATCTAGTTTTCCCTTCGTCGCTAGAGTTACATACCATATCGTATGATGCTCTATCTAGTGCAACTGGATCTAACGAAGAAAGTATGCCGATATCTTTCATGCAAGGTTCTTCTGGATTAGAGTCACAATCACAATCTATGCTGATGTTATTTAGAACATTTATATAAACGATTTTGTTATTCATATAATCCATCACAGATTTATCTGCTTCTGCCATGCTCTCTAAAAAGTCAGTTTGCTCGGGTAGATTAGACCAAACTACATCTGGATCGTTCGTCTTGCCTGCCGAATGGATCAAAGCTTTGCCGTTACGCGAAGCAATGCCTATACTCATATTTTTTAAAGCACCTCCAAATCCTGCCATCTGGTGTCCTTTAAAGTGCGATAGCACTAATATACTGTCATAGTTTTCAAGATTTTTCCCAACATAATTTCTTTTAAGATGTTTTCCATCAGTAACGTCTAGTGCCTTCTCACCATCTTTGTCCATAATATCTACATCGAAATAATCTAAGAAGCCGTGCTTTTTAGCAGTATCCATATGATCTTCGTAATAATTTCTACTTCCAGGATATGCAGTATTACACTCGACTATAGTGCCATTTAACTTTTTGACTAAATCTTTTATAAGTTCAGGTTTTAAATAATTGTGACCCCCTAATTCTCCTGTTGTAACCTTAACTGCAACCTTGCCTTCTAATTTTTTCCCTAATACCTCATACATTTTCACTAAAGATTTTTCATCTATATTTTTTGTAAAATAAACTTTTTCCATTTAAATTTTCCTTTCCATTTTATTAACAAACTTTTTAAAGGAAGGTATCAGATTAGCATTATAACTCGTCTATTGCAATAATTACCTTCTTATAACAATTTTAACATAAATTAGGTCCTAAGTGCCATCATTTTTATTTAATTTTCATAATTTATATTTTATAATATTTTTAAGTGGTGATCGTATGCGCAGAATTCTAATAAAATTTATTGAGTTATACCAAATTACTCCCTTGCACTCTCATTCGATGTGCAGATTTATTCCGACATGTTCAGAATATGCTAAAGAAGCGGTAAACAGATACGGATGTATAATAGGCGTTTTTTTAAGTATTAAAAGAATTTTTAGATGTAACCCTTTCGGAAAAAGTGGTTATGATCCAGTACCGAATTTAAAAAAACATTAAGATAGGCGCATGACATGAGCATTCTAAATATTAACCCATAATCTATTTATAGGGTGGGTATTTATGATAGATTTTTTTATTAATTTACATCCTGTACTGCAGGCATTACTTGCAACTTTGATGACTTATCTATGTACTATATTGGGTAG
>CALVPA010000082.1 GCA_944350395.1 uncultured Bacilli bacterium | reverse complement strand
TGAATAATATATGTTGATTATAGTACTAATAATACTGATAGTACTAGTCCCTCGATGTCCGTAAAATAAGGAAATAATGGTAATTATGATAATACTTATAATACTGAAAATACTGTCTTGGGATTTTATGCGGTTCGGGTAAAAAGTATAAAAACTGTTGTGGTAAATAACCCATAATAGGTATTTATTCTAAATTATAAAACTAAAAATTTGTAATCTGTCATCCCTTTGTCATCCAAAAATAAAAAAGGATGACAAAACATTAGATGATAAATGATGAGTCAGTATATAAAATGCTAACTCATTTTTTATTATTAAATAAAATTATTTATATCTTTCATCTTAAATAACAAATTATATTATTTTATGATATACTTAAATAGTAAATAAACAATTGATATTACTTTAAATTTGCAAAGGAGTAAATATGAATTATCTTGACAAAGTGGACACTAAAATATTAGATTATTTTAAAGTATTAGAGCCAAATTTCCCAACTTGGTTAATTGAGTATATAAACACTAAAGAGATGCTACATCAACAGTACATAAGCATTACATGTGGTACTATTTATAGCAATTTATATGAAAGTGAATTTTTTTATTCTAATCTAGACCATTCGATCGGTGTTTCTCTCATAATTTGGCATTTTACACACGATAAAAAACAAACATTATCTGGACTCTTTCACGATATAGCAACTCCTACCTTTAAGCACTGTATAGATTTTTTAAATGGCGACTATATAAAACAGGAGTCAACAGAAGATTTGACTCGTGAAACAATATTAAATTCAAAAGAAATAATGACTCTATTAAAAAGAGATAATATTAAAGTAGATGAAGTTTGCGATTATCACATTTATCCGATTGCAGATAACGATACACCAAAGTTATCATCGGATAGATTAGAGTATTCACTTGCAAATGCGTTATTTACGTATAATTTATCTTCTTTAAAAGAAATCGAAGAAATCTATAATGATATATCGATAAAAAAAAATGAAGAAGATATAGACGAATTGGGATTTAACACAGAAAAGCTTGCTACAGACTTCATAAAAATAACGAACATTTTATCGATAATATATAGAGAAGATAGAACTAGATATTCAATGCAGTTAATCGCAGATATAATTAAAAGATTGTGTGAAGATAAAATAATAACAAAAATTGACCTTTATAAATTAAAGGAGAGTGAAATAATAGAAATCATAGAAAACTCCGCTTATAAAAATATTTATAATAAATGGAAAAATGCGAGTGAAATAAATACATCTGAAGATGTGCCAGAAAAAATTTACTTTGTACATCAAGAATCGAAAGTTAGATATATAGACCCATTAGTTAAAGGACAACGTATTTCTAAAGTATCTTATGAAGCTAAAAAATTAATAGAAGATAATTTAAATTACGATATGACAAAATATGTTTATTTAGAAAATATAGATTTTAATAATTTGTGAGGTTTCAAAATGGATAATAAACTAAAAATTAAAGGGATATATAAGCATTATAAAGGTGATTTATATTTAGTTGAAGATATAATTTACAATAGCGAGACAAATGAAAAAATGGTAGCTTATCGTTCATTATATGGTGACGGAAAACTTTGGTGTAGACCATATGACATGTTTTTCGATATTGTCAACAAAAATGGACAAAAATATAGATTTGAACTACAAAATATAGAGAGTGTAAGAGAGAAAAGCTAGTAAACGTAGTAGACGAAGCAAATCTATATTTTTTTCTTGCGTTAAAAATGAATTTAATATATATTATTGATGGAAGTGATTTAAGTGTTTATACTCGAAGAATTAAAAAAATGTATAAAAGAGATACTTAATAATTTAGGGTATGATAGTGAAGTAGAAGTTACAGTATCAAATAGACCAGAATTAGGCGATTATCAGTTCAATGGTTGTATGATGCTCGCTAAAAAAAATGGAATAAATCCTAGAGAATTAGCAGAGAAAATTGTTACAGAGTTATCAAAAAATGATAATTATAAGAATGTCAATGTCGCTGGACCTGGATTTATAAATATATCTCTATCCGATAAATTATTAATTGAATATATGAATGAGATATATACAGATTTTGAAAAGAATTTATATAAAGTAAAAGATAAAACTATATTTTTAGATTATGGTGGTGCTAACATAGCAAAGGAATTACATGTAGGACATCTTCGCAGTGCAAACATAGGTGAAGCTTTAAAGAGATTATTAAATGCATGTGGTTATAAGACGATAAGTGACGTACATTTAGGAGATTGGGGTAGACCAATGGGACTAGTTATGTTGGAAATTAAAACTAGAATGCCAGATTTGCCTTATTTCGATGAAAACTTTAATGGAGAATATCCTAAAGAAAGTCCAGTAAGCGCTAGTGACTTAGCTGAGATTTATCCTATAGCGAGCACAAAAGCAAAAGAAAGTGAAGAATATTTAAACGAAGCTAGAGAGATTACTTTAAAGTTACAAACCGGATCTAAAGGCTATGTTGCATTGTGGAAACATATCGTAAAAACTTCATGCGAGGATTTAAAGAAAGTCTATGACCTATTTAATACTACTTTCGATCTTTGGGAAGGTGAGAGCGATGCCGATAAATATATTCCAGAAATGCTTACATATTTAGAAAAAAACGGATATACAGAGGTGAGCAACGGAGCAACTGTTATATTTGTAAATGAAGAAGGTGACAAGAGAGAAATTCCACCATTTATGTTAAAAAAATCTGATGGTGGAGTATTATACGATACCACAGAGTTAGCGACACTTTATTCTAGAATTAAAAGATTTAAATTTGACGAAGCATGGTATCTAACTGATAACAGACAAGAGCTTCACTTTATACAGACATTTAGAGCCGCTTATAAGACGAAGATAGTTCCTGAAGGTTTAAAATTAATTCATTTAGGTTTTGGTACGATGACTAATCCTGATGGAAAACCATTCAAAACAAGAGATGGTGGAGTCATGAGTTTAAAAGGTCTTTATAAGCTTGTATACGATGAATGCATTAAAAAAATCAGCGATAATGTATTAGAATCAGAAAGAGAAAATTTAGCAAAAATAGTTTCTGTCGCAGCCATTAAATACGCAGATTTACTACCAAATAGAGTTTCGGATTACGTATTTGATCCGGTAAAATTTAGCGACTTAAATGGCAAAACTGGGCCTTATTTGTTATACAATACAGTTAGAATTAAATCTATATTTGCGAAGGCTAAAGAAAAAAATATCACATATGATAAATATATAAAGATTACGAATAAAACCGAAAGAGATATAATTTTACAGCTCATTAACTTAGGTGACGTATTAAAAAGAGCTATAGATGGGAAAATACTTAATGAAGTTTGTGAATATATATTTAAGCTTACTAATTTATATAACTCATTTTATAATGATAACTATATTCTTACAGAAAAAGATGCCGATACTCAAAAATCGTGGTTACTTATGAGCGAATTAGTACTAAAAACAAATTTATTTATTTTAAATATTCTTGGTATAGATGTACCAGAAAAAATGTAAAAACTTGTTATTGCAAGTTTTTTTTAAATATCTTATAATTTTGCTAGGTGATAACAGATGGAAATACAAGTTTTAAAAGATTGTTATAAGGATTTAGATAAAAGATTATTAGAACTTGGGAGGTCTCTTTGACTTAGATGCAAAAAAAGAGAGAATAAAAGAGTTAAAGAGTGAATTAGAAGTAGAGGATATTTGGCAAGATATAGAAAGAGCAAATAACATAAATAGAGAACTATCTAATTTAGAAAAATCTATAGAAGAGTACGAAATATTAAAAAAAGAGACTGCAGATAATATAGAATTATTAGATATACTAGATAGTGAAGAAGACAAAAATAATTTAGAAAATGAACTAAAAAAATTAGAAGAAAAGTACGATAATCTAAAGGTGAAATCTTTACTTAGTGGGAAATACGACTCTAGCAATTGTTATTTGGAAATACATCCGGGAGCTGGTGGAACAGAAGCATGCGACTGGGCAAGTATGTTATATCGCATGTATTCGATGTTTTGTGAAAAGAATGGTTATGAGTACAAAATTATAGAAGAACAAAAAGGCGAAGAAGCTGGTTTAAAAAGTATTACTCTTTTAATAAGTGGAGAATACCCATACGGATACTTTAAAAGTGAAATAGGAGTACACAGACTAGTTAGGATTAGTCCATTTGATTCGAATGCTAGAAGACACACTTCGTTTGCAAGTGTATCTGTAATTCCTGAAATATCAACTGATATCGACATAGATATAAAAGAAAGTGATTTAAAGATAGATGTGTACCACAGCAGTGGAGCTGGAGGTCAATCGGTAAATACTAGTAATTCGGCAATACGAATAACTCACTTACCAACTAAGACAGTTGTCACTTGTCAAATAGAAAGAAGTCAACAGAGAAATAAAGAAATTGCCATGCAGATGTTAAAAAGTAAATTATATGCACAGGAAAAAGCGAAAAAGGATAAAGAGTTAAGTACCCTCAAAGGAGAAATAGTTGATATAAACTTTGGTTCTCAAATAAGAAACTACGTTTTAGAACCTTATAAATTAGTAAAAGATTTACGAACAGGATATGAAACTAGCAACGCAGAGAAGGTATTAGACGGAGATATTCTTGGTTTTATGGAGAGTTATTTAAAGAATAAATAGGAGTGGATTTTGTGAAAAGGGTTAAAAATTATTTAAAAGTTATCTTGGGATCATTCATAATAGGAGCAACTTTTAATTTATTTTTTACAAAATATAAACTGATACCAGCTGGAATGTTTGGCTTTAGTTTACTGTATTCCAGTTATACGGGGTATGAGCTAGCAAAGACTTTGTTTCTTGCAAATATCTTTTTTCTAGCACTAGGGTTTATAACGATTCCTAAGAAAAAACTAAATAGTGCGATTTTACCATTTATTTTAGTTCCTATATTTACGTATTTAACTAAAGATATAGGAGTCTTAATAAATATAGAAGGGGCCGAAAAACTCTTGATAACTATATTTGGAGGAGTATTAGTCGGTATAGGATACAAATTTATATATAATGGCCACGGCTTAGTTAGCGGTTCCGATATAATAAAAATTATTTCTAAATACATTGTCAAAGAAAGAGCGTACTTAGTAAGTTACATATTCGATGTTTTATGGATAATAATTTCACTAAATATTTTTGGCATTGAAAACACTTTGTATTCTATAATAGCAATTACAATTATTGAAATCATCTCAAAACGTACTACAGTGGGTGTCAGTAATTCAAAGGTATTTTATGTCATAACTAAAAAAGATAGTGAAGTGAGAAAATTTATATTAGAAAAGATGCATTATGAGCTCACTGTTTTCGATGTAAAAGGAGGATTTTCTAAAAATAAAAACAAAATACTCATGAGTGCTATTCCAACTAGAGATTATTATAAACTTAGAGAAGGAATAAAATCTATAGATCCAGATGCATTTATTGCCATCACAGATACATACGAAGTTATTGGTAAAAATATTTGAGTTAAAAGTATTTACTAATAATTCATATTGTTATAAAATAGGCGATACATCAATTATTATTTAATGATGTACAGGGTGGACATCATGGAATTTACTAAAAAATATATTAGGGAAACAGATATAGATATTATTTTATTGAAATTTCAATCGGTAATAGATTCGTTATATACAAGATATGAATTCTTAGAAATCCCAAAAGAGGAGTATTTAAAATTAATAAGAAAAATTATTTTAGAATCTAAAACTGATTATAGTGGAAGAGTAGATTATGTAGAGTATATGTATGAAAAAATAGAAACTGCACTATCAGCTATAATTAAAGAAAGAAAATCTGAAGTTGGTGCAGATAATTTTTTGTTTGAAAAATATGTTAGTTATACCGCTTTAAATGTAAACGATTATTTATCAGCAAAATTATATTTAGAAAAACTATGTGTATTTTGTGAAAAATATAATATATCGCCTAATTTTGACACGATATTAAAATTGTTATCTTCTAATCAGGTATTTTCTAAAATAGTAGGAAAAATCGTAGATAAGCATTTAAAACAAATAGAAAATGTACCGTTAGATAAAATTTTCAACAACGAAATTTTATGTAATATTGTAGAAGCATTTTGTATGTTAATGAATATAGAAACATTTAATATTAGCGAAGTGATTTATGCTGATACGGATAAAATAAATACTGGCGATAGTGAATATATGTATTTACAGGAAATAAGTATGTACCCTCGATTGTCATTAGAGGAAGAAAGAATATTGGCAACTAAAGCTGCAAATGGAGACAATAATGCAAAAAGTAAACTTATAGAGTGTAATTTAAGATTAGTAGTAAGTGTTGCAAAAAATTATTTAAATCGGGGATGTCAATTAATTGATTTAGTACAAGAAGGAAATATTGGACTAATGAAAGCGGCCGATAGATACGACATAAACAGAGAAGTCAAGTTTGCAACTTATGCGACATATTGGATAAGACAAGCAATTATAAAATATATAAACGATAAAAGCAGAAATATTAGAATTCCTATAGATCTACAAAATAAAATAAATAAATATAATAAAGCGATAATTAGTTTAGAATCAAAATTACACAGATCGCCATCATTAGAAGAAATAGCCGATGAGTTGAATACCACGGTAGAAACTATTTTATATTTAAAGAGTATACCAATAAATACAATAAGTATTAATTTACCACTCAATGATAATGATGATACTGAGTTAGTAGAATTTATTCCATCTAGTGATGAAAAACCAGAAGATGAAATTATAAACAATAATATAAGAGAGCAACTTAAAAATCTTATTGGAACGATTGGACTATCCAGTAGAGAAATAGAAGTGTTATCTTTAAGATATGGGTTAGATGGTGGTGAACCATTGACACTAGAAAAAATTGGAAAAATTTATAACGTTACTAGGGAGAGAATAAGACAAATCGAAGCTTCTGCCTTAAAAAAAATTCGTAAAAGTAATCGTATAAGCGATTTTTCTATATATATGCAAAATCCAGATAAATCGCTCGAAAACATTAAAATATTTAGAAGAAATTATAAATCAGACCCAGACACTAAGAAAAATTTTCTAAATTTGCAAGAAATTAAAGAGCCTAAAAAAAGTGATACAAGAAAAAAAATAAAAACTATTTATGAGTTATTAGGTTATCCAAAAGAAGATGTAGATAAAATGATTGAAAAACTACCGGACGATGATAAAAAATTATTGCGTCTTCGTTATGGGACCGATTTAAATAACCCTTCTACGAGTTCAGAATGGGATAATAGAAGTGCATATTTATTTTATAATTTTTTATTACCAAAAATGAGAAAAATATTACAGGGAAATAAAGTGGGAAATAATAATGCAAGCAAACAATTAGAATTAGATATTTTTGGGAACAGCCAGAGATTATTTGGTTCAAACAATAATCCATGTGTCGGAGTGAGTACTTCAACACGACTATTGATGGAGGATTATATAAAATTACAAGACATAATAAAATCTGAAAAATTTAGTGATTTATTAACTTTTTTAAAACCAAAAGAAGCTTTAATAGTATGTTTAAGATTAGGATTTATTGATGGCAAATGTTTTTCAACTGTATCAATTGCTCAATTATTAAATATAAACGAAGATGAAATAAATAAGTTAGCTCAAAAAGCACTAGAAAAATATAAAATACATGTAACATCTACTTCAAAAAAATCTAAAAGAAAATCAAACGAAGAAAATAAAATTGAACCCACTTTAGTCATGAAACCATTAGATACTTCTTTACAATAAAAAATAAAACATGTGTATAATTCATATAGTTTAGTATGAAAAAAAGGTATGTTTTGTTTTTTTTATTTCTAATTTGTTTAATATCGGTTGCTGCAAAAAAGACAGTAATTAACAATTTTCCCCTTTTTGGTAAATTCATTATATTGGATCCCGGTCACGGTGGACTAGACCCCGGATCTGTATATAAAAACGAATATGAAAAAGATTACAATTTAAATTTTTCATTATCGCTTAAAAAAAATTTAGAAAAGTATGGAGCAACTGTTATTATGACGAGAGAGGGAGATTATGATTTAAGTTCGCCAAACACAGCATATAGAAAAAGAAGTGATTTTGATAATCGGATTAAACTAATAGAAAGTTCAAAAGCTGATCTATATTTGTCGTTACATATGAACTCTTTAAATAATAGCACATATTTTGGTTCACAAAGTTTTTACTCAAATGTAAATAAAAACAATAAACTTTTAGCAGAAATTTTACAAAATAATTTTAATAAATTTTTTAATTATGATAAAGATTACAAATTAATAGATAATTCAAAATACATGTATAAAAATATTAATACAGTAGGCGTTTTGATAGAATATGGATTTATTACTAATTATAAAGATAGAAAAAATTTAAAAAATGAAACTTATAGATTAGAATTATCTGAAGTAATATCTCAAAGCATAATAGAATATTTCACCTAGATTTCATTTTTTTATAACAAAAACTATTCATAAAAGGTCTATCATTTTAAACGAACTTGTAGTATAATTTTATACTAGGTGGTAGCTGTGCAAAAGATATTTAGAACAATCGACGAACAAGTAGAAATTTTGCGCAACAAGGGTCTAATAATTGATGACGACTTCGCTACAAAAGAAATTCTTTTGAGAGAAAATTATTTCTTTATAAGCGGTTATAGACATCTTTTTTTGCAAAATCCTAAGTCTAGAGTTTTTAAAAAAGATACAAATTTTAGAGAACTTTATGCCATGTTCTATTTTGACAGGCAACTTAGAAATATTATTTTTAAAAACTTGCTGATAATAGAAAATAATATGAAAAGTATTTTTTCTTATCAGTTGTCTAAGAACTATGGTTATAAAGAGAAAGATTATTTAAAGCCATCGAACTTTAATGCGAGTTCAGAAAAATCTAGACAAGTAAATGACCTTTTGCGAAAAATTAAAAGACAGATAAGAATCAACGGCGGTCAACATTCAGCGACAACCCATTACATTTATAATTATGGATATATACCACTTTGGGTAGTCGTAAAAGTTCTATCTTTTGGTATAGTGTGTGAACTTTATTCCATAATGAAAAGGGACGATCAAGAAGCAATCGCAGATATCTATAATTTGAGAATTGATTCGTTATTGAGTTTCTTGCCGATTCTTGCAAATTATAGAAATCTATGTGCACATGAAGACATTCTGTATGACCACAGAAGTGCATCTCTTATAGATGATAATAAATATCATGAAATGTTAGGAATACAAAAAAAAGATGATGAATACATTTGTGGAAAAAATGATCTTTTTGCACTCATATTGATTATGAAGTTTTTACTTAGAGAAGAAGAATTTAGATTACTGATGAAAGAACTTGGTTATGAAATAGATTTACTCTCAGGTAAACTTAGTACCATAAGTATAAAGGAGGTCTTAAATAAGATGGGATTTCCAGAAAATTATGCAGAGTTAATTAATATGCAATAAAGAAAGGTGAATAATATGGAAGAAGAAACAAAAAAAATAGAAAGTGAAAAAAAAGAAGTAATCAAACCAAAAAAAATTAAAAAAAATGGTAATAAGACTGTTTTAGCATCTATCATATCTTTGTTTGCAGGAGCAATTATAATGTATTTACTAGTATACTATGTTATACCGATCGACAACTCGAGTACAGTTATAAATAAGAGCGAAAAAGAAGTTACGGTAACAGATGAAGGTATAGCAGATGCCGTTGAAAAATTGTATGATGCTGTCGTTGTAGTTGAAACTTATAAGAATAATACCTTGGTTGCAAGCGGAACAGGGTTTGTTTATAAAACAGAAAATGAAAAAGCATACATTCTTACAAATCATCACGTAATTAGCGACGGAAACACGTATAAAGTTATTTTTACAAATGGAAGTAGCGAAGACGTAATTCTTGAAGGATCTGATGAATACTCAGATTTAGCTGTCTTAAGCTTAGATGAAGACAAGATAATAAGTGTTGCAAGCATAGGAAATAGCGAAGACATGCGCGTTGGGGATACCGTGTTTACAATTGGAGCACCATTAGATACAGAATATTATTGGACAGTTACTAGAGGAGTATTGAGTGGCAAAGATAGAATGGTAGAAGTGAGCCTAACAAATAGTAATACGAGTACATCTGATTATGTTATGCGGGTTCTTCAAACTGATGCTTCTATAAATTCTGGAAACAGTGGAGGACCTCTTGCTAATTCGAATGGCGAAGTAGTTGGAATCACGAATATGAAATTAGTTTCAAGTGGGGTAGAAGGAATTGGTTTTGCAATACCAATCGAGGATGCTATAGATTTCGCCGAAACAATAATCTCAGGTGATACTATAAAAAGACCACTGCTAGGAGTTTCTATGTTAAATCTATCGGAGACTTATGCTCTATATCAACAGAGAATTACATTAAACACTGAGTTAACTGAAGGTGTCGTTGTAGTCGAAGTTCAAGATGGAAGTCCTGCTGACGATGGTGGATTAAAACGCGGTGACATAATAATAGCTATAGACGATGATGAAGTCAAAAATGTAGCAACCTTAAGATATTATTTGTATAAACATTCGGTTGGTGATACTGTTACTATAAAATATGAAAGAAGCGGAAAAGTAGAAACTGCTAAATTAAAATTAAATGTGGCAAGTGAATAACTACCACATTATTTTTTTATCTTTTCGGTAGAAAAAGCTTCACTTAATTTGGGGTAACCATAATCGCGTAACTTTTCAGATCCTAAATGAAACCTATCTATAAAATATATGCCATCAAAATAGGGAATATTTGTTCCTTCTTTAATAGATACTTTTGTTTGCATGAAAGCATTTCCATATAAATATGCACTGTTTTCATTTAAAACCATATAATTTTTTTTAAGAAATTCTAGCAATAATTTTTTATTGATATTGTTGGCATAATAAAATGGAGAAAAAGATTTTACTCTAAGTCCGTGTATATATAAATCTTTATAATTGTCGTTTAAACATAAAAACTGAAGAAAAGATGGATCAACTATATAATCATCTTGTCCGTATTCTTTAAAAGATACTACTAGAAAACTGTGACCTATAACATTTTCAGAAATAACCTTGTTGGTTATACATGGATAGATTTTTAACCCTAAACTTTGTAGATAATCACCTATTAATCCTTGAAAAGCGTCACACGTATTTTCTAACGTTGGGTGATTTATTATGTTTATTGCATTTTCACAAATAGTATCTAAAAAAAATTCCACTTCCTCTTTAGAAAGTTTTTCTTTAGTTTTAATTTTTTTCTCTATTGATTTAAAATCCATTTTATCACCTAATAAAATTATAGTAGAAAATTAGTAAAAAGTAAAATTTTATAAACTTTAAAAATTTAGTATTTTTGTTTTGACATAGATATTATGATTTGTTATAATACCTTCGAGATGTATATCTCTTTGCTTTAGCAATCGACTAAAGCCGATTAGACCAAAAGGAGGTGTAGTATGAACAAATATGAATTAATGTTTATAGTTAAAACTATAATGGAAACAGAAAATGCTAATAAATTAGCTGACAGTTATAAAAAAGTTATAACTGATGATAAAGGTGAGATTGTGAGTTTTAAAGAAATGGGTCAAAGAAAACTGGCTTATGAAATTAAAAAACAATCTAATGGGTTTTACTATGTAATAGATTTTAATGCATCGGTTTCAACTGTTAAAGAGTTAGACCGTCGTTTAAAATTAGACGAAAATATCATAAGACATTTAATTATTAAATTAGACGAAGAGTAGGAGTTAAAATGAATAGAACAATTTTAGTTGGAAGATTGACTGCTGATCCTGAACTTAGAACTACTCCAAATGGAATAGCTACTACGAGAATCACAGTTGCAGTAAATAGAATGCCTAATGCTAATGGCGAAAGAGTAGCAGATTTTATAAATGTAGTCGTTTGGAGAAGACAAGCCGAAAATGTAGCTAAATATTGCACAAAAGGCTCATTAGTTGGTATTGACGGAAGAATACAAACGAGAAGTTATGATGCACAGGACGGAACTAGACGTTACGTGACAGAAGTAATTGCCGATAATGTTACTTTCTTAGGAAGTAGAAATTCAAGCGGAAGTGCGATGAGTGCACCAGTTGCAAATGAGAACAGTGATTTTGATAGTGCTAATGTTCAAGATGATGTACCGTTCCCAACAGGCGATAGCTTTAACGATAATAATACAACTGATATCTCTGACGATGATCCATTCAAGGATTTTGGATCAGAAATTGTACTAAGTGATGACGACCTACCATTTTAAAGAAGGGAGAATGAACAATGGCTGAATTTCATCGTAAAAAGAAAAAGATATGTCAGATGTGTGCTGGTAAGAGTGTAGATTATAAAGATGTAATGATCATTCAAAAATATATCAATGAAAAAGGTAAGATAATGCCTAGAAGAATGACAGGAGCATGTGCAAAACATCAAAGACATATTGCTGAGCAAATTAAAAGAGCACGTTTTATGGCTTTAATACCATTTGTTAAATAGACCGTGATAAGCGGTTTATTTTTTTTATGTCGTTTGGTATAATATATTTGCAATTGGAGGTATATATGAAAGTAATACTACTAAGTGATGTTAAAAAACAAGGTAAGAAAGATGATATAATCGAAGTTAGTGACGGATATGCTACTAATTTTCTCTTTAAAAATAAGTTAGCTGTACCTTATACTAAGACGAGCAAAGCTATTTTAGATAGTGAGCTCGATAAAAAGAAACAAGATGAGTTAGCTGAAATAGATAGATGTGAAAAATTGAAGAAAGAATTAGAAAGTAGAGATTTTAGTTTCACATTTAAATCTGGAAAAGATGATAAATTATTTGGAACTGTATCTAGTAAGCAACTCAGCGATGAGTTAAAAAAACAAGGATTCGATATCGATAAGAAAAGCATACTTATGGACATTAAAATAGATACTTTGGGTGTTTACAACATAAAAATAAAACTGCATAAGAAAGTTACAGCGACAATAAAAGTACATATATGTTAGGAAGTGAATAAATGGCGGCGAGGAAAATTCCACAAAATTTAGAAGCAGAAATGAGCGTCTTGAGTGCATGTCTTCTCATGCCTAGTGCTGCAGATAAAGTCTGTGAAGAAATGATACCAGAGATGTTTTATAGTGAACCAAATAAAAAAATCTTCGAAGCTATATTTAACCTTCATGAAAATAAAAAGCCAATCGATATGACGACGCTCACAAACGAATTAGAAAAAAACAACAATCTAGCTTTAATTGGTGGACTAGAATACTTGAGTGATGTAGTCGATTCGATTGTAAGTGCTGCAAATCTTGAATACTATATGCAAATTGTTCAAGAAAAATATTTACGCAGACGTCTTATCGAAGTGTCGACAAATATTACGACATCGGCATACGAAGAAGATAGCGACACGAACGAAGTAGTGGATAATGCTGAAAAACAGATATTTACTGTTACTAAGGAGAGAAAAGCCGGAGAATTTAAAAGTATAAGTGAAGTTTTAAGAACAACTCAAGCTAGATTGGAAT
Organism: uncultured Bacilli bacterium; assembly: GCA_944350395.1. Lineage (GTDB taxonomy): Bacteria > Bacillota_I > Bacilli_A > RF39 > UBA660 > RUG11867. The sequence goes on along the minus strand of CALVPA010000082.1, from coordinate 128 downwards.
TTTTAGCTCAGAATGGGTCAGCTATAACGGGATTGCCAACCGGTTTTACAGACTTAGATCTATTGACAAGTGGCTTACATGAAAATGAGCTTATAATAATAGCTGCTCGTCCAGCAATGGGTAAAACA
>CALVPA010000081.1 GCA_944350395.1 uncultured Bacilli bacterium | reverse complement strand
GTAGACGCGCTGGACTCAAAATCCAGTGATAGCGATATCGTGTCGGTTCGAGTCCGACCGGGGGCACCATATTTAATTTAACTAATATCGATTAAAGAATAAACAATTAAAAGTGAAAATATGTTTTTCTCTTTTTATTTTTGTTAATTTTTTTATCTAAAATAAATAACATACTTTTGTAAGGCTTTCGTATCGTAATATATAATTATCCTAATTTTTTTGAATATTCACCTTCTTTATATTGAAAAACATTATTAGTTTTAACAACTTTTCCGACATATAAGTTATCTCTACAAATTTTGTACTACTGTTTTTCATAATATACTCTTTTTCGAAATATATTAATGCGATCATAATATTTATTTAACATATTTATAGCCATATTTCTATTGTTAAAATATTTTAAATTTACGATATAATAATACTTCTTTACGAATTTTTTGAAATGAGATGATATAATGAATGATAAAATTAAAATGAGTAAATTTTTAAGTTTAATTTTGAGACACCATCCGGAAGCTGCCAATATCGAACTCGATAGTAATGGATGGGCCAATATAGATAAATTATTAGAAAATATTAATTTAGATAGAGAAGATTTATGAGAGATAGTAGAGACGGATTCTAAAGGGCGATATTCGATAAGTGAAGATGGAAAGAGAATACGTGCTAATCAAGGACATTCTATTAATGTGGATTTAGAGTTCGAAAAAGTTATGCCACCGGAACACTTATATCATGGAACTAGTACAGATAAATTAGATTCGATAAGTCAAAGTGGTATATTACCTATGCAAAGACAGTATGTACATTTGAGTAAAGACTATAGTACAGCTCTTATTACCGGAAAAAGACACGGAGAACCGGTAGTTTTAGAGATATCTTCTAGAAAGATGATAGAGGACGGTTTTGATTTTTATAAATCTGTTAACGGTGTTTATCTAACTAGATTTGTGCCATGTGAATATATCGAAGTTTTAGAGAAAGAACTGTCTAATACAAAACGAATATAAATTATAAATTTGCTCGACATAGACTATCTTTATTTGGATAGTTTTTAATGTTTAAAATGGTTTAGCTACCTTTATTTTTTATTTAAACCGTGTTAAAATTATCTTATAATATATGTTCTCGTGGCGAAATAGGTAAACGCTCTGGTCTCAGAAGCCAGTGACTTAAGGTCTTGTCGGTTCAAGTCCGATCGGGAACACCAAATGAGGTGATAACTATGAAACAAGAGTTAAATTTAATAGATGAAAACGGCAAAGAGATACAGTGTAAAGTAGTAGCGATTTGGCATAAAGGAAACGATAGCTACATAGCGTACACTGATGGAACGATTACTGATGGAAAAGAAGAAATTTTTGCTTCTAAATTTGTAAATAAGGATGGCTCAATAGAATTAGTATCTATAGATAGCGATGCAGAGTGGGATTATGTCGATGAATATTTAAATGATAACATATTTTCGATAGGTGATTTAGATGATTAAATATGTAATATACAAAAATAATGGCGGTCTAGTTTGTCATGTCAAAGATTCTGAAGGACAAGAATTTTATATCGACAGTTATTCAAAATTTGATGCATTTTTAAAAGTATTAAATAGAAGCGAATACAATGTGATTATAAATGGAAGGGATATAATACTTAAAAATAATCGAAGGACGGTAATTTTAAAAGATGCCGATGTTACTTTAGGAGATAAGTATTTATCGGAACTTAAAGAAAATATAGAAGATACTATAAATAGAAAAGGATTTACAGATGTAAGTTCAAAAGATAAATTAAATAAAAAAGTTACTAGAAAAAATAAACATGTTGGAAAAAAAATAAAAATTATTGCACTTATTATTTTAGGTACTGCAATAGTCATTAATCTTGCTTATTTTTGTATGAATGAGTCTTTAGCATATAAAGAGGATAGTACGAAATCTGTTATCGATACTTATGAACAAGACAATAGTACAATTGGTGTCGTTGAAAAAAGTATTCTTCCTGATATTAAGGATGAACAGAACGACGATATAGAAATATTTAAGCTAGACTTCGATGAACTTTCAAATACGGATAAAGCAAAGAGTACTAGAGAAAATTATTACGATTTAATAAATAAACATGCTAAAAGATTTGGACTGGATGCAAATCTTGTTCTTGGAATTGCAACTCAGGAGAGAGGCGTTCATTCATCAGAAATCGATACTGGTGGAGGCATAGGTTTGATGCAAATTCAATATTCTGTATGGATAAATGAAACCGTTGAATATTTTGAATTAAATGAAAGTACAAATGAATACGAGAAGAAAAGCCTAACGATAACCGATGAGATGCTTAAGAATGTGGATACAAATATAGAAATAGGTTGTATTATTTTACAAAAATGCTTATTATATTCCGACTATAATATTCCAGTTGCGGTACAGATGTATAATATGGGATCTGGTACTTTAAATAAAATATTAAAAGAATATGCTGGTACTAGAGGATTAACAGAGGAAGAAGTATTAGATAACCCAGAAGATAATGGATGGCTTGAATACAGAAATGAGTACTTAGGTGATCCTGATTATCTAGAAAACGTGAATAAATGGATAATAGATAACGAATTTACTGTTACTAATGTTTTGACAGGAGAACAAGTCTCAATTAAATTTGATAATTCTAAAACCAAATAAAAAAGCTGAAATTTTCAGCTTTTTTTAGTTATTTTTTCTATTCCTTCTTTCTAGATATATTTTGCATTCCAAATGCTTGTAACACTTCGATTGGAACAGCAAAAATAATTGTATTAGATTGATCCGATGAAACGTCATTGATCGTAGCAAGCGTTCTAAGATGCAAAGATCCTGGAGAATTAGACATCGTCTTTGCTGCTTCTGCCAAGTTTTTACTTGCTTCTACTTCACCTATAGATTTAGTTATAACTGCCTGCTTTTCTCTTTCAGCTTCAGCAACTTTTGCTATTACGCGTTTCATTTCTTCAGGTAAACTGACATCTTTTAACTCGACATTTTCTACTTTTATACCCCAAGGATCGGTAGCTTCGTCGATTATTTTGCAGATATTTGTGCTAATCTTTTCACGAGATGATAGTAGTTCATCCAAAGTAACTGCTCCAACAGCATTTCTCATAGTAGTCTGAGCAAGCTGTCCAACTGCATAATAGAAATCTTGTACAGCAAGTATAGCTTTAGATGAGTCAAAAATGTTGTAATAAATAACTGCATTAATCCTGATGGAAACATTATCCTTAGTTATCGCTTCTTGCTCTGGCACATCTACGGCTTTAGTACGAACATCGACCTTTTTATAGCTTTGAAAAATTGGTAACACTATGTTCCATCCTGGTTTAAGTACTTTAGAAAATTTACCACAAGTAAAGAGGATGCCTCTTTCGTATTCTTCTACCTGTTTAATCGAGGATAATAATACAATTACTATAACGATTATTATGACTATAAACAATTCCATTAAATAGATACTCCTTTCAAAAATATTTTAACATAACATATGTAAAAGACAAGCGATATATGAAAAATTTTGCCGATTTGTTTGACAAAGATTACAAAAAATTATATCATTTAAATAGAATAGGGTTGGTTATATGAAGAGGACATATGTAGTTCAACTTATAGTAGATGCTGTAATCATATTTTTGGCTATGTGTAACTACATGTTTCCTAGCGTAACTATGGAAAGTCCAAATATGGTGTTCTTTCTTATGATGGGTACTTATGCAGGATTAGAACTTTGTGAGTACATATTTGACAATAAGAGAAAAGAACCACTATACATATTTGCTGCGAGTGCTACTGCTGCATTTGCAGGTATATTCTTAAGAACATATGAACCGAACTTTGTATTATCCCTCGCAATCGTAACTTGGCTATTGATGATTGCAATTATTAAAATAATAAGTCTCGAAGATATATATGAAAATATGACACATCTTTTTTTGATAAAATTAACTTCTATGAGTATACTTGTGCTTATCGGTTTGCTCGTAAGTATAAATATATATTATAGGATATCGACAATAAATCACATGCTTGCATTCATGTATTTAACATATGGTACTTTAGAGTTTGGTTGTGATTTTTTAACATATCTAAGTGAAAATGTAAAATTTTTAAAGGAGTAAGGTTGTATGGATATTCTAGATATTATAAGTAAGAAAAAGGATAATAAAGAATTATCTAGAGAAGAGATGGAATTTGCTTACTGTGGTTATTTAAAGGGAAGCGTCCCAGATTATCAGATGAGTAGTCTTCTCATGGCCACATGCATAAATGGAATGAGTTTCGATGAAACCCTCGATTTAACTGACATTATGCTAAAAAGCGGCAAAATATTAGATACTAGCGAGATTAAAGGTGTTCAAGTAGATAAACACTCAACTGGCGGAGTTGGAGATAAGACTAGTATGATAATAGGCCCAATCATAGCATCACTAGGTCTTAAGATGGGAAAATTGTCTGGCCGAGGACTTGGTTTTACAGGTGGTACTATCGATAAATTAGAAAGCATTCCTGGTTTTAGAGTAGCACTTACATCGGAAGAATTCTTGCACGATTTAAATAAAGTTGGATTTGTCGAGTGCGAGCAGACTCCAGAATTTACACCATTAGATAAAGTCATATATAATTTGAGAAGTGTTACAGGTACAGTAGAATCTATACCGCTGATTGCTTCTTCCATCATGAGTAAAAAGTTGGCAGTCGGTGCTAAATACATTTTAATAGATCTAAAGGTAGGAGAAGGTGCTTTAATAAAAAATAAGAAAGATGCTGTAACACTTGCTAATATAATGATCGAAATAGGGAAGAGATACGACAAAACAGTCGTGCCTGTTCTTACCGATATGGATATGCCTTTAGGAGATAATATAGGTAATTCTCTCGAAGTATTAGAAGCATTAGACGTATTAAAGGGAAAATATGGTAACCTTAGAGATTTATGCATAGAATTATCCAGTGTACTTTACAGTAAATCGATGGGAGTAAACTTGGATGCCGCAAGACGCGAAGTAACGGATGTACTCGATAATGGTTTAGCATATAGAAAATTTCTAGAATTTGTCAAAAATCAAGGTGGTGACATTGAAAAAATAGGAGTAGCAAAATATTTAAAGCAAGTAAAATCCGATAGAGATGGTATTCTTAAAAAAATTTCTGCTTATAAAATTGGTGTGCTTTCAGTCCATTTAGGCGGCGGAAGAGAAAAAAAGGGAGATGCAATAAACTATGGAGTTGGCATCGTACTAAACAAACATATCGGTGACGATATTAAAATCGGCGATGTGCTGTGTTATACATATCAAGACGACGAAAAAAATTATGAAAAAGAAGCTCTAGAAGCATTTACGATTGTAAAGTGATTAAAAATAAGTTAAAATTTACTTATAAATAATATATAATTATTGTGAGAAGGTGTATTCACATGAAAGTAATAATCACAGCAGGTGGTACAGGTGGTCACATATATCCCGCACTTGCAATCATAGATAAAATTAAGGAATTAGAGCCATCTAGTGAATTTATATATATAGGTACGACAAACCGTATGGAAAAAGATATAGTACCTGCTCACGGAATAAAATATGTGGGTATAGAGATGTACGGTCTATCTAAAAATGTAGCGAGAGACTTTAAAGTTTTGTTTTTAATACAAAAAAATGTTCGTAAATGCAAAAAAATTATGAAAGAGTTTAATCCAGATATCGTCCTCGGGATAGGTGGATATGTCACATTCCCTGTCATACTTGCTGCTAAGAGTCTTGGAATAAAGACATTTATTCATGAACAAAATTCTATTCCAGGCAAATCGAATAGAATTTTAGGGCGATTAGCGGATAAAATAGGAGTAAGTTTTGAAAACAGTATTCACTATTTTAGTGAAAATAAAGCAGTTTTTACTGGTAATCCTTGCAGTGAAAGAGCGCTCAATACTCCTACGATATCTAAAAGTAAATATGGATTACATTCCGGAAAAAAGTTTGTCCTCATGGTGCAGGGCAGTTTAGGAAGCAGTTCTGTAAATGCTAAAATGTTAGAATTTTTACAAAGTATAGATGACAAAAACTATGAAGTCTTGTATGTTACTGGTAAGAGTTCCTATGAAAATTTTTCTAAAAATAAATTCAGTAAAAACGTGTTTGTTGTAGATTATATAGAAAATTTAGCTGGTCTTATGAAAGAAGCAGATGTCGTAGTGAGTAGAGCGGGTGCTAGTTCGATAAGCGAGATCATCGCTCTTAAAAAACTTTCGATCTTAATACCGAGTCCATATGTTGCAAACAATCATCAATTCTTT
>CALVPA010000080.1 GCA_944350395.1 uncultured Bacilli bacterium | reverse complement strand
ACAGTATTCCATGCATTCTTGGGTGAAAGATTAAAAGATTGGTCTAGTGCTGCAAAATTAGTTCGCAAAATTGCCGAAAATTACAAACTTCCATATTACACACTTTCTCCAACATATTCTGTATGTAGTGAGCACGGATATATAAGCGGAGAAGCGTTCAAATGCCCTATCTGTGGAAAAGAAACAGAAGTCTACAGCCGTATCACTGGATATTATAGACCTGTTAAAAACTGGAATGATGGAAAGAGTGAAGAATATAAAAATAGAAAAGTATACGATCTATCTTCATCTCACTTAAAACATGAAAAATGCGATTGCAAATGTGAAGAAAAGTGTGATTGCAATAGTGGCGATGAATGTAAATGTGAAAGTAAAGTAAAAGACGAAATAATTTTATTTGGACGTAAAGATTGTCCAAATTGTAAAGTTGCTACCGAGCTACTTGACAAGAGTAAGATTAAATATAAAAAAATCGATGCAGAAAAAGAAGTAGGTTTGACAAAAGAATATGGAATAAAACAAGCACCAACACTCGTTGTCATCGATGACGGAAAGGTAGAAAAAATTTCTAATGTATCTAACATTAAGAAATTTATAAATAGTCAAAAATAATGTATGATTTGATAATCATCGGCTGCGGGCCAGCTGGTATGACTGCAGCAATCTACGCTCTTAGAGCAGGGAAAAAGGTATTGATATTAGAAAAAGAGACTATTGGGGGAAAGATTGCATCGGCCCCCCTAGTCGAAAATTATCCCGGATTAAATAGTGTAAGTGGTACCGTATTAGCGAACAATTTATATGAGCAAGTGATGAGTTTTGGTGGAAAAGTAGAGATAGAAGAAGTTTTAGAGATTATTCCAGGTAAAATTAAAAAAGTCATAACTGACATGAACGAGTATGAGACAAAAGCAATCATAATAGCTTCCGGTTCCGGTTTTAGAGAACTAGGATTGCCTAACGAAAAGGACTTTATAGGTAATGGTATATCTTTTTGTACAGTCTGTGATGGTGCATTTTATAAAGATAAAGCCGTCGCAGTAGTAGGGGGAGCAAACAGCGCCGTTATAAACGCAATCAGCCTTTCAGAAATGTGCAGTAAAGTTTATCTAATAGTTCGCTCTAGTTTTCTTAAAGGCGATAAAAAGAGAATAGATGAACTTAGTAAAATTAAAAATGTCGAAATCTTATATAATTCAAAAGTAAAATCTATAAATGGAAACGATGAAGTAGAGTCTATAGATATAGAAAATTCTGACACGATTAAAAATATAAAAGTATCTGGAATATTTTTAGCAATAGGTCAGATTCCAACGACAAATTTCATAAAAAATGATATAGAACTTACCGATGATAATTATATAAAATCTGATGAAAATTGTGCAACAAATATGAATGGTATATTCGTAGCCGGAGACGTTAGAGATAAAAAAATAAGACAGCTCACGACAGCCGTTAGCGACGGAACGATTGCTGCTCTAAATGCAATCGATTATTTAAACAACTTAAAAAGCGAATAAGACTACTTACTCGCTTTTATTTTTTGTTTAGCAATTAAAGTAATTTCTGTAGGGAATATAGGGCCGCCATAATATCTCATATAAAAATCATAATTTTTATTATAAGAATAAATGAGCTTAGGTATTTTCCAAATATCATCATAACCGTGATATATAGATATCAAAAGTACAGGGCTTTCTAAAGTAATGTGTCTTTTAGAACCTTCTAAAGCCTTATATTCAGATCCCTCGATATCCATTTTTATTATAGATACTTCATCTTTTATATCTTCATCAATCGTAGTTGTCTCAAGTTCTATAGTTCCACTACCATTTAATCTATTACTCGATGAATGTTCGTGCTCATCCAAAAATACAGTATTTACTTTATCTAAAACAGCTTTTGCTCTAAATTCTATGTTTTTATATTTATTCAAATTATTTTTGGCTTTCTCTAAAGATTCTGGTGTAATGTCGTAACAGTAAATTTTTTTATAACTGTTTTCACCGTAAGTATTTATGTAATCGAGAGCAGTATCTCCCGTATAGCAGCCGATGTCGACTAGGGTAGCATCTTTAAAACTACTTAGCAAATCTAAATCGAAATAATTTAAATATTTGTTATCCATTACAGATCCTAATGTTTTAAAATCGTAATTGATCCAGTTATTCACTATCGCATATAAAACAGTTTTTGAATGGTAATCACAAAGCTTTTCATATAACCACACGATATCATCTATATGTTCATGTAAAACTTTACTTTGATTTAAAAGTGCTTGATAATCTTCTTCGCTAGGATTTAAAGTCCCCCAAAATTTGAATGTATTTAGAAAACTAGCTATGCTTTCTTGTGTCTTGGGATGTATGTTTTTATAATTTACTTTAATTTTATTAAATAGTTCATCAAAACTTAAATTTTTAATATTATTAACTAATTCATAGAAATTTCTATCTAATTTATTCATATATTCACCCATAATATTTTATTTATTATTTATTTTAACTATGATAAAAATTAAACTCCACAAAGGGGAGTCTAATTTTTTAATCACTAATTTTTGTAATCGAAACACACGCTGAATATAGATCATTTGGTACCAATTGTAAATCGACGTCTGAAGTATTTATGAGTCTGTAGCTTGCTCCTGGCGTAGCAGTAAATATTGCATTACCAGATATAGTACCGCTACCGCAGTAAGAAAGTTTGTTATGTGTAGATGAATGGGCAATGAGTACGTCAGTAGGCCAATATTGATGTAGTTCAACCCCTAAAGCTTTAGGTTCACAATCTTGACTTTTTGTGTCATGATTTTTAACATTTAGCCACCAATGCATTATGTAAATACCACCTTCTGGTATATAGAAATCGCCTGTACCCGAATTATAAGTTATTTTTTTAGATAGATTAGTAGTGCTTAAAAGTACTGGTGTTTGTGAAGGAATTACTCCATTTGCTTCGTCGTGCACCATAGCATAGCTATCTAAAGTTGTACCTTGTTCACCCGTTGCACCTTTTGGTCCTGTAGGGCCAGTTGCACCTTGAGGCCCCGTTGGACCTGTTGCACCTTGAGGCCCCGTTGGACCTGTTGCACCCTGTGGTCCCGTAGGTCCTGTTGCACCCTGTGGTCCCGCAGGTCCTGTTGCACCCTGTGGTCCCGTTGGTCCGGTTGCACCTTGAGGTCCCGTTGGTCCTATTGCACCAGTTGGACCTGTTGCTCCTGTTGCACCTTTTGGCCCAGTAGGTCCAGTAGGTCCCGTAGCGCCTTGAGGTCCAGTAGGCCCTGTGCAATTATTAGAAATGCATCTTATGACACGGCATAAACAATCGTCTGTCGTGTTTTCTGTGCAGTCGTTTACTGAAGTCGATTCAGTATTTGTCAAAAATTCTAATTTTTCATCCATTTTTTTATTCCTTTCAATATAAAATATGAACGTCATCAAAAATCGTATGTACTTAAGTACAATTATTAGATATTGAATTTTTTTTTAGTGTGTGGTAAAGTACTTTCTAATTTGAAAGGGGAACCAAATATGAGCAAACAATGTGGTTACTGTGTTTATTTAGATACAACTAGAGAACAAGAAGGAAGATTCAAGTGTGAAAAACAGTCTAAATGGAATTTTGCTAATTCAACCGAAGCTGAAAATTGTTATAAATATTGTGAAAGATTTAGAAGAGATATGTATTTGGGAGATGCTGCAATAAAAGCGAGCAAAAGTTATCAAGATTCGCACAGAGAATATCAAGGAACTGGATGTTACATTACAACAGTAACTGTGAATATTTTAGGTTTAGAAGATGACTGCGAGGAACTGAATGTTCTGAGAAAATTTAGAAGGGATTACCTCCAAAAATTGACTTCTTGTAAAGATATACTAATCAAATATGATGCACTTGGACCAGCATTGGCAAAAGCGATAGTTGCAGACGAAAATTCGTTCGATGTCGCTTTAGATCTATTCAATATATATATAAAAGGAGCGGTATCTTATATAAAAGCAGGTAAATATAAAGAGGCAATTGTACTCTATTCAGAAATGACTAACAATTTAATGAAAAAATACTTATCTAGTTACATGATACCAGATGGGGTAAGAGAAAACTACGATATGGAAAATGCTGGCCATGGAAAAATTACAATGAAATAATAAAAAGATATACCTTCGACGATATATCTTTTTTTGTCTTTTAAAATAGCATATGATATAATTATAGAGGGTGAAATATTGAGGGACAAGAGATTATATAAAGTATTGAGACCTTTTATTAAATTTATAATTTACTTTATATATAGGCCGAAAGTAATAGACAAAGATAATATACCAAAAGAGGGAAGAATAGTGCTTGCAGGAAATCACACAAACAACTTAGACTCATTACTTTTAATCTCGACTACAAAGAGATGTATACATTTTTTAGCAAAAGATTCTCTTTCTAAAGGAATTAAGAAAATACTTTTTAACAATATGGGAATAATACCCGTCAATAGAAAAATTCACGATAAAGAAGCTTTAAATGCATCTAAAAAAATTTTAAATAACGATGGCGTTATAGGAATATTTCCGGAAGGAACAATAAATAGAACAGAAGAAATTATTTTACCGTTTAAAATTGGAGCTGTAAAAATGGCATTCGATACAAAATCACCGATTGTTATATTTACAATCACGGGAAAATACCGGCCATTTAAAAATAATTTAACTATAAAATTTGAAAAACCATATAAAATCAGTAATATAGATTTGGATGAAGAAAATAAAATATTAATGGAAAAAATAAAAAATGAATTAAATCATAGTAAGAAATGAAATTTTTTAGAAATTTATTTTACAATTTATTCAACAAGAGAGATAACTTCGATGCACCTTGGAGTGATTATTATAGTGAGAAAGATAAATCAATAAAGTTTACGAATAAATCTATTTACGAGTATTTAAAATCTAACGTAGGAAACGATTTAAATCTTTATGCACTAAATTACTTCGATACTAGGATTACTTATGGAGAAATGTTCAAAAAAATTGATCTCATCTCTAGAAGTTTAAAAGCATTGGGCGTGCAAAAGGGCGATGTAGTCAGTATATGTATGCCAAATACTCCAGAAGCAGTTATGGTTTTCTATGCTTCAAATAACATTGGTGCAGTTGCCGATATGATGCATCCATTATCTGCACCTTTAGAAGTTAAGCATTACTTAAACGAGTCTAGGTCTAAAATATTATTTTTATATGATGCAAATTATGATAAATATAAAAGTGCACTTAAAGAAACATATGTAGAGAAGACAATAATATTATCTGTTAAAGAATCTATGCCCATTGGAACTGCTATCGGCTATCAAATTTTAAAGGGTTATAAAATTAAAAAAGTGCCATACGATGGCGAAACAATTATAGACTATAATAAATTTTTATCTTATGGACAAACTTACCGAAAAGATGTTAGCGATTCTTCGGATGCTAAAGATTTAGCTCTCATACTTCACAGCGGCGGAACAACTGGAACGCCTAAAGGTATAATGATATCTAATTATAATTTTAATGCTGAAGCTCAGCAGGGAAGCATAAATGTAAAAGACGTAAGGCCTACTGATAAAATTATGACAGTACTTCCGATATTTCACGGATTTGGCCTAGGTGTATGTGTACACTGTCCACTATGTATAAAGTGTGAAGTAATACTCATTCCCGAATACGATAGTAAAAGGTTTGCTAAAACTATAAAAGAGTATAGACCGAATGTTTTGGCGGGCGTTCCAACTCTTTGGGAAGCGATGATGTCCAGTAAATATTTTAAAAATATCGATCTATCTAGCATAAAATATGTGATTAGTGGTGGGGACTATTTAACTATTTCGATGGAAAACAAGATGAACGAATTTTTACACGAGCGAGGAGCAGATATATATGTTTCCAAAGGATACGGTATGACAGAAAGTGTTGCTGCTACTACATATACTTACGATGGAACAAATGAACTAGGGTCTATCGGAATACCGATGATAGGCAATCTATACTGTGTATGTAAGCCGTACTCTATAGAAACTCTTCCTTATGGAAAAGAGGGCGAACTTTGTGTGTGTGGTCCAACTGTGATGATGGGATATTTAAACAACAAAGAAGAGACAGACAATGTGCTAAAAAAACATACCGACGGTAAAATTTGGCTACATACAGGGGATATAGGGTATATCAGAGAAAACGGTGTAATCTATTTTACTCAAAGACTCAAAAGAGTGATCGTCTCTAGTGGTTTCAATGTATATCCTAGCCTAATCGAAGAAGTCATCGAAAAGCATAAAGATGTGAAAAAGTGCTGCGTTATAGGAATACCGCATCCATATAAAATGCAAGTAGCTAAAGCTTTTGTAGTTTTAAAAGATGGAATTAAACCTTCAACAGTACTAAAAGCTGAAATAAAACTTTTGTGTAAAAAAGAGTTGGCTCTTTATTCACAGCCTAAAGAAATAGAATTTAGAACAGAACTTCCTAAAACTTTATATAATAAAATAGATTATAAAAAACTCGAAAGAGAAAGTACTATGAAAGATGAATAAACTTCCAGAATGGGGCTATAGAATTTTTAAACCAATACTAAGTCCGATATTTAAATTTTATTATAATCCCAAAATAATAGGAAAAGAAAATATCCCAAAAAGTGGTCCAGTTCTCATTGTAGGAAATCATAAACATATAATGGACCAATGTCTTACGATAATATCGACAAAGAGAGTAATTCATTATATGGCAAAAAGAGAATACTTCGACGGAAAATTTTCTAAATTTTTTAAGATAACAGGATGTATCTCCGTTAATAGAAATGGAAAAGATGAGAAAGCAAAAAAGCTAGCTTTGGAAGTTTTAAATAGTGAGGGTACAATAGGTCTATTTCCGGAGGGAACGAGGAATAAAACTAAAAAGTTTTTGTTACCGTTTAAATTTGGTGCAGTATCGATGGCTAAGAAGACTAATGCGTGGATAGTTCCCTTCGGTATAACTGGTGATTACAAGTTTAGATCAAAAAATTTGACTATAAGATTCGGTAAAGCTTTTAAAGTAAATAATTTAAGTTTAGAAGAAGCGAATAAAAGACTAGAGAAAAAAGTAGAAACATTAATGATGGAAAATCTAAAGAATATTTAGATTTTTTTATAAGACATAATAAAGATATAAAAAAATAAATGGAGTTGTAAAGCGAATAATTTAAATGATATAATTTAGTCGTAATAGTAGAGAAAGAAGTGATTAGTCTGAGTTTTGAAAATATGGAAATTTTCTTTTTATTAGATGCGAAGATTAAGTGGGAATTGTATAATGGTGTTCATGATGAAAATTTTATCGAACGAGATGATGATGGAATTAAATATGGAGATAAGTTATTCAGGCTTGCAAATGAATGCGAAAAGGATTTTATCAGAATTGCAAAATGTTTAAATATCGACTTTACTCTAATTCATGATTTTTTTGAAACCATTAGAATAGAAATAATAAATAGTAATTATAAGATGGATGTATTAAAGGATATCTACAGAAGAAGATTTTATGATATGAGCGATAAATTGATAGACGAAGTGAAAAGTACATGCATAGGTTATGTAATGTTTCGAGGTATTACTGGCCTAATAAATAAATGCAATTCTGTAAATGAAATGCTTCACGTTTTTCATTCATACATAGTAAATAATGAATATTTCTATGAAAGTATGCCTAAACTTAAATCTAAAGCCAATACAAATGGGTACGATATAGTTTTATATGGTGCTCCTAAAGAAGAAGCTGATGGTTTGTATAATGGTTTTCCATTAGATTTGGACTGTGGAGATACTGATATTTTATCTTTATCTAAAACGAATAAAATTTTGGTAATGGTTAGAGACAGAGGGCATGCTCTTACATTAGAAATAGATATTGAAAAAGATAAAGTATGGGTAAAATATTTTATTCCTAAAATATGTAACGTAAATATGGTAAATAAGCTTAAAGGTGTAAGGAAAGTAGATGGAAACTCAAAATCTACAACAGGTGAATTTTGTGTTAGTAAATCTCAATTTGTATCTGAAGTAATAGACTTAATTGGCGGCGTGCCGATGGATACTGATATGGAAATAATTTCAAAATACAATAAAACTCTTTAAATTTTTAATTATCTTTGCTATAATAATCATTAAAAAGGTGGAGGGTGTAATGTTAGATATAAATGCGATTAAAGATAGTATTAAAGATAGATATAAATATGATGAGGATTTTGCTGAGACAGTAGCGATAGCTACAGAATCTATTGTAGATTATTATAGTACTAAAGTAGAAGATATAGATGCTTTTGAAAGCAAAATAATCGAAGCTCTTTACTCTTGCCCAATATATGTGACTGGTAAAAAATATATAGTAGGCAGTGGTAAAAAGAGACAGACTGTAGAGAGTTTAGCTGAGACTCTCAGTAGAGAAAATGTGATCGATGGAACAAACAATGATGTTATAAGAGATTTTGAAGGTATGACTTCTGCATACATTTCATACCCTAATTTGCAACTTGAAAACGATAAATTTGTAAATAAAGGAGTTACAAGAGCGATAGTTTTACCACACAATTTTACACCTAGTAGTCCATCTTCAGTGGGTTTGCTTTTAAGATACCTAGACGAACTCGTTAGTTCCTATATCGGTGAATACAGTATATCTGGTCAAACACTAACTCAAAGAAGAGGCTTAGAACTAACTAAATACGATTTAAAAAATAACGACGGTGTAATTAATAGAACCGTTAAATCTAAAAGTAACTCTGGTTTAGAACGCGGCATTTTAGACTACGAAGAAATGGCAATTATGAGATCAGAGTTAGATGAAAGTTACGATTTAGCTAGCGATAAATATCAAAACCACAGGATTATTGCAGGATCTTTATCTGATGGAATCGGATTATCAGAACTCATAATAAGAACAAGACTATCTGGAGACAAAAGGGAATTAAAAGAATACTTGGATAGATGTATGCCTAACGGTTATGATGCATTTGTAAAGATGAGTGATAAACTTTATGCGTTAGAAAATGAAAGATTATCGAGTTATGGCGAAGATGACAGATTAAAAATAGCGATAGCTAATATAGATAACTATTACAGTGAAAACATCGCTCCAACATTTCAAGAATTTGCTAAAAATGTGAATTTAGAAGAAAGAGAGAAAAGTTATGGCATTAGAAAGAGCGCTTAATTATCTTAAAAAGTTTGACCTAGGTGATAGAGTTATCACATTTGAAGAGTCGACTGCAACTGTAAAAGAAGCTGCTAAAGCACTTAACGTAGAAGAAGGTGAAATTGCAAAGACACTTTCATTTATTGTAAGTGGCAACCCAATTCTCATATTAGCTGCGGGCGATGTGAAAATAGATAATGCTAAATTTAAAAAAGAATTTAATGAAAAGGCTCACATGATTGAATCTAGTGAAGTAGAAAAACTTATAGGACATGGAGTAGGTGGGGTTTGCCCATTTGGAATAAACGAAGGAATAGACGTCTATTTAGATGAGTCTTTAAAAGATTATACGACTATTTATCCAGCGTGTGGAACTTCTAATAGTGCTGTAAAACTTAAATTAGAAGAACTCGAAAAGATTTCTAATTATGTTCGATATGTAGATGTCACTAAAAAAAGAGAGATATGAAATGGAATGAGGACAATTTTCTTTCATATATTTATTCATTAAGAGATGAAAAATATAGAGAATTTACTAAAAAATTAGTGACGAGCAAATACGAAATAATTGGAATTAGAATTCCAGTATTAAAAAAACTTGCTAAAGATTTAGCAAAGAACAATATTGATGAAATATTGAATATATCTAGTCACGACATATTCGAAATATATATGCTTAAAGGGTTAGTAATAAGCAATATCAAAGACAAAAGTGAAGCTAGAAAACAATTTTTAAAATACATAGAATTTATAGATAACTGGTCACTTTGTGATACATTTATATCTAGTTTTAAAATTATTAAAAATGATAAAGAATTTTATTTTAAAAAAGCAACAGAACTTATTAACTCGTCTGATGAATTCAAAGAACGTGTAGGTTTAGTAATAATGTTAGATTATTTTTTAGATGACGAATCTATCGATGAGATATTTAAGCTAATAGGTAAATACCATACCGAAAAATACTATTCTAAAATGGCACTTGCATGGCTATTAAGCGTTGCATATGTAAAATATCTGGATAAAACTAAAAAGTTTATAGAAAATAGTGTACTAGACCGTGATATTCTCAAAATGACAGAAAGAAAAATAAAAGACTCATTTAGAGTGAGTTCTGCTGATAAAGAATGGATTATAAAAAAGGTTAATTTTGAACTGAACCCCAAAAGTTGGACAGTTTATAAATAACTTCTAATTAGAGGATTGTAACCTGTAATTTACAGGAGACAGTCCTTTTAATTTAACTTTAATTCTATCATAATTATAATAGTAAATATA
>CALVPA010000079.1 GCA_944350395.1 uncultured Bacilli bacterium | reverse complement strand
AAATAATCACCAATTCTTTAATGCACTCGATGTAGCAAACAACAAGGCAGCTATTATGATCGAAGAATCAGCTCTAACTTCAAAAATTTTAAAAAATCAGATAGATAAGTTGCTGAACGATTTAGAGTTGCAACTCAATATGCGCTTAAATTTATCAAAAATGCAAAAAAATAACAGTAGTACATTAATTTATGAAACGATAAAGGAAATGATAAAATAGATGAGCGAAAAGCAGGTAAAAACTAAACGCGTAGTTAAAAGAAGACTTAATCTAAAGAGAGTCTTCCTTTTAGCGTTAATTATTTACCTCTTTTATATTGGAATAACTAGTTTATTAAAAATAAATGTTAGTAGTGTAACTGTAAATGGAAACAATTATGTTAGTGATAGTACTATTATAAAATTAGCTGGATTTAATGAAAAAGTTCCTTTTTTCGGATTTACCGAAAAAACTGTATGCGAAAAAGTAGAAAGTAATGGTTTAATCCATTCATGTAAAGTGACAAGGGAAAAGGGTTGGAAAGTAAAAATTACAGTAGAAGAAAATGAGCCACTATTTTACTATAGTGCTAATGGAAAGATAGCACTATCGGATGGAAGTATGATAGATGGTGAAAATACTTATGGCGTTCCTACACTCATAAATTATGTGCCAGAAAAGGTATTATTGGGTTTTATAAGTGGACTATCTGCAATAAAAAGTGATATAATACATTCCATTAGCGAAATAGAATATACACCTAGTGCAAATAGCGACGGCACTTATATTGATGACGAACGCTTTATGCTCAGCATGAATGATGGGAATATAGTTTACATAAATAATAAGAGACTTAGCATACTACAATATTATGAAAAAGTATATGCTAGTATAGGAGATAAAAAAGGAATATTCAATTTCGATAGTGATTATGATAACTATTATTTTCAAGAAATAAAATAGATAGAAGTGATTGTATGAACTATGATAAAAAAATGGAAGAGATGATAAACGGGTTAGACCATGTTCCTTCGATACTACTGCATTCATGCTGTGCTCCATGCAGTAGTGCTGTAATAACTAGACTTATGGAATATTTTGATATAACCATTCTATATTACAATCCCAATATAGAGCCTTATGATGAATATTTAAAGAGAAAAGAAGAGCAGATAAGACTAATTAATACGATAAAAAGTCCAAACAAACTGGGTATAATAGATGCGGACTACGATAACAAAAGATATCATGAGTTAGTTAAAGATAATATTGAAGATCCAGAACGAGGACCTAGATGTTATATTTGTTATAAACAAAGAATAGATTATACTGCTAATAAAGCCAAATCCTGTGGATTTGAATATTTTGGAACTACACTTAGCGTAAGCCCCTACAAAGTCTCATCTTGGATAAATGAAATCGGTTTAGAAGCTGAGAAAAATTATGGAATAAAGTTTTTGATATCTGACTTTAAAAAACATGACGGTTATAAAAATAGTATAGAATTATCCAAAAAATACGGATTATATAGGCAGAATTATTGTGGTTGCATCTATTCAAAAAGAACCAAAAACCGATAAAATTTGCATTTTTCCCTCTTTTATGGTATAGTACTCGCCAATAAAGGGGGATTTTGTGTGTATAGATTAGAAAGAAAAACTGTTGTCTTTAGAAAAAGCGGTATCGTTATTCCCGACGTGACTGAGCTAGAAAAAATAGGTAGTGGCCACGATGGCATAGTTTATAGATACGGAAATAAAGTAGTTAAGGTTTTAAAATATGATCTTGCTACAAGAAAAGATAAAGGGCTTATGACATTTGACAAAGCAGTAACATTAGCAGACGAATTTGAAGGCAAAAGATTTGTTAAGCCAGATGATATATTATTAGATGAAGACGGAAGTTATTGTGCTTATTCGATGGATTTTTTAGATGATGTAACTCTCGAAAAGAAAAAAGGTACGCCTAAATATAAAGAAGTATCTTCGTTTACTTGCGGAGATTTAATTACAGCTATCACTGAGCTTAAACTAGACGTAGAAGAGTTAAATAGACTCCGAATATTTATAAAAGATATAAATCGCGGAAGCTATATATACACAAGTGATTTTATGCATATATGTGATATGGATAAATTCCAAAGATTAGCTGGCAGTATGCATACAACTACAGATATAAATCGCAAAGCTCTTAATTTTATAATCGCGAAATTCATATATTTTGAAATTTTAAAAAAGAAAAATCCTAATAAAGAGCAGTTAAAAACCATGAGTAGATGGGTTAAAAAGTGCTCAAATGAAAGATTATTTTTAGAAAATATTGAAAATGAAATAGGTATAAACTACTCTTCTCCGATCGGTGAGTATATAGAAGAAAAGGCTAAAAGTTTAAAATTATAGCCTTTTTCTTCTTTTTTCTTGCAATAAAAAGGCAGTTGTGCTAAACTTTATATTGTAAGATAAGGTGGTTATAAATGAGTGATACTTTTAATGAATTTGTTGAATTTATATCGGAAGATCCACTTATGATGGGTTTATGTATAGCAATAGTAGTATTAGTACTTATATTTATTTTGGTTTTGTGTCTAGGAAGAAAAAAGAAACCTATACAGGAAAAGGTAGAGAATAATACAGAAGAGATACTAAATAATAGCAATAAAGAGGAGCCTTTAAAGAGCACTCAAGAGTATAATTTAAGCAACATTCAAAATGCTTCTAATACACAAACAGTAAGTGAGAATATGAATGTCTCTAGCGAACCAGTTTTAGATAAAACTATAAATGTTCCAAATGTCGAAGCAGTCACAGACGATTTGATGGAAAAAGAAGCGCCTATCAACATAGAAGAAGCTATGAATTTAAAAAATTCGAGAGAGAATAACGAAATTAAAGACACTATCGAAGTACCGGTTGTAAACAACACTAAGAGTGAAAAAGTAGAGATACCAACACCTACTATGCAAGTAAACTCAAATGTTTCTAATGAACCAATAATTCCAGAAGTTTCTAATAATATAGTAGACGATGAACTACCTACTATGATTAATCCTGTAGTAAAAGAAGAACCAGTAAGTGAAAGGACTCAACCATTTAGTTCTGTTTATGTTAATCAAAATGATGAATTACCTAAAAATAATTTTGAAGACTTCAGTAAAACTCAAATAATCAGACATACTCCTGTCATGGAAAGTGCAGAACCAAAAGTAAATGAGGAAATTAAGTCACCAGATATAGATTTACCTAAACTAAATAACGACTCAAATACTTCTGTATTAAACAGTTTATCAGGAGAATCGTTCGATATAAATAACAAGGGATAATATAAATTATTCCTTTTTTAATGAAAAAAAATAGATATATGGTATAATCTATTAAAGGAGATAAATTAAAATGAAGAGAAGAATTATAAATTTAGGCATTACACTTTTAATAGGTATTGTATTTTACTACTTCACAATACCTGCAATAAATCTTACAAATCCAGGATTTTATGCATTTTTATCGGCATTACTAATAATATTTGGCGCTTTAGAATTTGGAATGGATACTATAGAGACAATAAAGAAAAGAAGATTAAACTATAAATTTAATACCGCACTTTTAGTGCCAATATTAATAGTACTCATTGCAATAATAAACTTTATATGTTCACCAGTTTTTAATTCTAAAAGTTACTCAAATAGAATAGTTATAGATGAGACTGGAAATTTTACTGAAGACATAGAGAAAGTCGATTTTAGTAAAACACCACTATTAGACAAAGATTCGAGTGAAAAATTGGGTGACCGCGTCATGGGTAATATGAGCGATTTAGTAAGTCAATACAGAGTTAGTGACTTATACACTCAGATTAATTATAATGACGATATAGTGAGAGTAACACCTTTAGAATATGCCGATCTCATAAAATACATATCTAATAGAAAAGAAGGTATAAAGGGTTACGTAATAGTTAACTCGGTAACTGGAAGTGCCGAAGTAAAAAGACTCGATAAGGGTATGAAGTATGTACCTAGTGCAATTTTAAATGAAGATATGTACAGACATCTGAGATTTAAGTATCCTACGAGTATATTCGGCGATTACACTTTTGAAATCGATAACGAAGGAAATCCATATTTTATAGTGCCAGTTATTAAATATACGGCAGTAGGATTAAAAGAAGAGATAACCGGAGTAATCGTTTTAGATCCTATTACTGGAAAAACAGTAAAATACGATGTTAAAGATGTACCAACTTGGATAGATCACGTCTATAGTGCCGATCTAATCATCGAACAGACTGATGACTGGGGCACTTATAAGGGAGGATTCTTTAACTCGATATTCAGTCAAAAGAATGTCGTAAATACTACTGATGGTTACAATTATCTTGCGATGAACGACGATATATATCTTTATACTGGAATAACTTCTGTTCAAAGTGATGAATCTAACTTAGGATTTATACTTAGTAATATGAGAACGAAAGAAACCGTATTTTACTCTGTATCTGGTGCCGAAGAATACAGTGCAATGGCAAGTGCCGAAGGCCAAGTACAAGAGATGAAATATACATCTACATTTCCACTACTTATAAACCTAAACGATAGACCTACATATTTGATGAGTCTTAAAGATGATGCGGGCCTCGTAAAGAAGTATGCCTTTGTAGATGTTGCCGACTATCAAAAAGTATCTGTATCCGATGCAAGTAATGGCATAGAAAATGCTGCTAAAACTTATTTAAATGCATATAAGTTAGAATCTAGTGTAACAGAGCTAACTAGTGCTAAGATTAAACTTGCAAGTATTACGCCAGTTATCATCGATGGTAATACTGTATACTACTTGACTGATACCGAAAAGAAAAAGTATTCAGTAGAGATAACAGTTGATAAAGATCTATTGCCTTTTTTAGGAGTAGGAGACGAGATCAATATAGAGTATGCTGAGGGAGAAGTAAATATCATAAAATTTATAGATTAAAAAAAGTGATGTCACTGAACTGAACCCCAAAAGTTGGACAGTTTATAAATAACTTCTAATTAGAGGATTGTAACCTGTAATTTACAGGAGACAGTCCTTTTAATTTAACTTTAATTCTATCATAATTATAATAGTAAATATA
>CALVPA010000078.1 GCA_944350395.1 uncultured Bacilli bacterium | reverse complement strand
GACTGGAGTTCAGACGTGTGCTCTTCCGATCTGTGACGCTTTAGGTATATTTTTCTAAATAAGTCTACCGGCAATACAGTAAAAGCAAAAAACATCATTACTAGAAATTCACTAAGAGTTAAACCGTATGTTCTAAATGTGTTACCCCCTTTAAAGAGTAAGAACAGTTGCACTATTATTATAAAACATATTATAAAGATAAACGGCTTGTTTTTAGTAATATTAGCTAAAAAGTTTACCCTATTAGTTCTTGCATTAAAACAGTTTAGTACTCCAGAAAAGACGAATAATCCGAAGAAAGCTGTGATGAGATATTTATTACCGGTATCATATCTGAATAAATCTTTTATAAAAGGAACTTTGAGGAACAAAAGTAACATTATAGATGTATATACTCCCGTCACCAAAATACTAGAATACATATAAGGGTTTATGATGGATTCGTTCTTTTTTCTAGGCTTTTCTTTCATGTATTCTTTAAGAGGTGGTTCAAATGAGAATGCTAAACCTGCAAAAGTGTCCATAATCATATTAATCCAGAGCATCTGCATAACTGTTATTGGTGTATTTATGTTAAAGAACGGTCCTATAATGCTTAAGGTCATAGCACACAGATTCATGGTAAGCTGAAAAATTATGAATTTTCTTATACTCTTAAATATCGTTCTGCCATAAAGAATAGATTTTGCAATCGATAGCAAATTATTGTCTAAGATGACTATGTCGCTCGCTTCCTTACTCACTTCGCTACCGCTGCCCATCGCAAAGCCGACATCGGCAGCTTTTAGAGCTGGAGCATCGTTTACTCCATCTCCAGTCATTCCAACTACTTCGTTTATACTTTGGCCGATTTTAACTAATCTACTTTTATCTGATGGAAGTGCCCTGGCTATTATGCGTATGTTTTTATATATTTTCTTTATAGCGTCATCGCTCATTGTTTTTAATTCATCGCTCGTCAGAATGACGTCGGAAGGACTAGTTACTAATCCTATTTCTTTACCTATGTTAAGCGCCGTATCTTTGGCATCACCTGTTATCATTACAATTTGTACTCCTGCACTTTTGATAGCACTTACAGCTTCTTTAGCGGTATCCGAGATTTCATCTTTTAATAAGGCCACAGCGGTTAAGACTAATTTTTCACTATACTTACTGTTTTTATTAGCAAGTAAAATTGCTCTATAACCCATTTTTGTATATTTTTCGATTGTTTCAGTTAAAGTTTCTTTATTTAATTCTTTAGTCACACCTAATTTATCACAATATTCATGTATATTTTGTAAAAATTTTTCAGGTGCACCTTTTATGAGTTCTCTCTTTACCCCGTCATCTATGAGTACACTGGAATACTTTTTGACGCTGTCAAAATGATTTTTTTCAATAATTTTTACCTGTGACCTATAGGACTTACTAAAGTTTAAAAGTGCCTTATCGGTGATGTTTCCTCCGATTATATTTCCATCAGCATCTATTTTTGAATCGTTATTTAAAGACATATTTTCTAAAATATATTTATTCAGATATGGGTATCTAATTAACTCTGATACATCTCTTATAGTGCTTCCATCACCGAGTATTAATCCGACTACTTCTAAATTACCTTTTGTAATTGTACCAGTTTTATCTGAAAACAGTGTATTTATGCAACCTGCAGTCTCTATGCCAACCATTCTTCTAACTAATACATTATTTTTTACCATTCTTTTCATATTTGAAGATAGTACTAATGCAACCATCATAGGTAATCCCTCTGGTACACTTACAATGATTATTGTAATGCCGAGCGTTAATGCATAAATGATATGTCCAAATATGATTTTAGGAGTCATAATCATTTCCCATATGAGAGTCAAGTTAAAGGAATTTGCTACAAATATTACAGAAAACAAGTATGAGAAGAATACTAGAATCGCTCCAGTATAACCGATCTTACTTATTATATTGGCTAGTTCTCTTAATCTAAGTTTTAAAGGACTATCTGGATTTTTATTTAGTAATTCTAGTGCTATCTTACCATACTTAGTATTTATGCCTACTTTTGTAATTTTGATTAATGCTTCTCCATTTAAGACAACACATCCCTTATATACTTCGTCTTCTTTTCTTTTTAAGATATCTTTTGTTTCCCCAGTAAAACTAGATTCATCGACTGTTATTTCCCCATTTAAAAGTAGGCCATCGCCAGGTATCATATCTCCCATAGATAACTCAACTACATCACCTACTACTATTTCTTCGATGTAGACTTCTTTAAGTTTATTTTCTCTTCGGACACGACATTTTATTTTTGAAGACTCTTCCTGTAACTTTTGAAAAGATTTTTCACTGCCATATTCACTTATCGCTGATATAAAAGATGCTAATAATATGGCAATAGCGATGCCCAATGTCTCAAACCAATCAAAATTATGAAATAAAAAAACAGTTTTAACTGCTAATACGATCAATAAAATTTTAATTATTGGATCTCCGAGTGTTTCGATGAGCAATTTTAAAAAACTGTTTTTGTTATCGTTATTTATTACATTAGCTCCATACTTTTCTCTGCTTTTTTTTACATCGCTTTCGCTTAGACCACTGCTACTATCAAAAGTATTCATCAATTGTCACCCAGTTAAATATATGAGGTGAAATCGATATTATTACAAATTAATTTATTTCTGCAAGATTTACATTTTCTTCTTTTATCAGATCTGCAAAATCGATTAAGAATTGTTTAATTGCCTTTTCTTTGGCATCTGGATAAATATTTTTAGCATTTACCACTGCTTTATAAATGTGTTTGATGCTTGCAACAGTGCTGTTTTCATAAAGGGCATAACTAAGAGCATTGGATAATATAGTCAAACATATATCGGGATATCTACTAGATACTTCATAGACTCTTTTGTATTCACTAGTCATATCAACAATAAATTTCATAATTCTCTCTTTTACGAATGGTGTATAATTCAGTTTAACTCCTATTTGTGTTTCTAATTTAGGAAGAGTTCCCATTAAAATTTTGACAGTAGTAGGACCGTCAGCTTCATAAATGTCTATTTTTTGAAATCTGCGGTTAAAGGCCCTATCTCTTAATATATATTGTTCATATTCTTCAGTAGTAGTAGCGCCTATCATCTTAATAGTACCTCTATCTAGTGCAGGCTTTAGCATATTGGCAAAGTCAACCCCACTATTTTCGTTTCTATTTACTAAAAGATGGGCTTCATCTATGAAAATAATAGTCTTATCTTTCTGTTTTAGTTCTTGAATTAATATTTCGATCCTATTATCGTTAGCATCTCCTGCTGAACCTATTAGGCTAGTCATATTTATCTTATATAGTTTCCAGCCCAATAGAGCATTTGGAACTAGACCTTTTTGAATTCTGTAAGCTAAGCCTTCGACTATAGCAGTTTTTCCTATGCCAGGCTTACCTACGAGCATAGCACCCTTTTCTGGCGTTAGTAAAACTAATATCATTTCTTTTATTTCTTCGTCTCTCGCTATGGCTGGATCAGTCAAATACTGTTTAGCTGTTAATTCTTCACCATAATTTTCTAATATGCTAAAATTGTTGTTCATATAGTCACCTTCTAATTTAGTATAACAAAAAAGAAACTTTAAAAAAAGCATCTTTACATCATAAAATGTATATAAATTGTCTATTTACTAGATTTTAACAAAAAATCTAAGGTATTTATTACTTCGTTTGCAAATTTTAAACTATCTTGATATAGTGTTTCTTCTTTTTTTATCAAAGTATTCATCATACTTTGTGGCATAACATCTATTAAGAAATTATCAGTAGTCAAGACAACTTTAATTGACATTTTTCGACAGTCCAGTTGAGCACTTACCATACTCTGTGTTTCTTTACCTTTAGTTAGAACTACAGTATTATCCATAAGCAATTGCACGTATTGTATATCTTTTAAATCTACTAATTTATTAATTTGCTTACCATTGTGCAAGACGACTTTATCGTTTTCTCCCAAAGTAATACCTGTAAGATATAAATTCAATAGCTGTTTTACAGGTTTTATACCACACAAATAATTTGTTGCAGTCATTATTTCTTGATTTCTGTAATCTACATCGATCAATGTTTTACAAAATTTATTTATATCATTTTCTGTTCCGTCTAAGATAAAAGCATTGTCATTAAAATTAACCGATTGACTCATAATACCTTTGTTTACTATTTCGCATTTAGTAACACTATCGAAAGCATAAGTTTTATATTCTTTTTCGTTCGCAATCCAAAGTTTTTGATCTGTAATTATAAATATATAGTCCATCTCTGTTTTTGATTCTCTAGCAGTCCTAATATTGACAACTGTTTCTTCTAATGGAATAAGAGAATTTATAATTTTGGCTTTTGCTACATTTATAGTTAAACACGAACTCAAGATTAATTGTTCTTTTCCGATAGATGGATTACTGTTATGCACTTCAAAAGGTTTTAAATCGCTCAAATGGCTCGATCTCGTTTTTAATATACTAAATTCTTGCATTGCGTCTTTTTTATTTATAGCTGCATCTTTTAAAGAAGAGGCACCTTTTCCTAATATATTCAATCCTTTATTAAATAATTCGTTAAAACCCATATTATTTTCCTCTCTATCCTAGTTTATCTCCATTTTTAACTTTTCTATCTGGTTCGATTAAAACTACTCCGTTTTCACTGTAAGTTCCTAGCACAAGAACTTCTGATATAAAGTCAGCAACTTGTCTTTCTGGGAAATTTACAACTGCCAATATCTGTTTTCCAATTAAATCATTTGTAGAATATAAATCTGTTATTTGGGCACTTGATTTTTTAATGCCGATTGAAGGGCCAAAATCAATCTTCAATTTATAAGCTGGTTTCTTAGCTTTTTGATTTAAACTCGCATCTATAATTGTTCCCACTCTGATATCTAATTTATTGAAATCATCAATATTTGCCATATTATCACATCCTTTTATATCTCTATTATATCAAAAATATCATATAATTACATTCTATATAAATTTAAAATAAAATTTATTATAAAAAAAATACTATTTTTAAATAGTAATTTTTTAAGTTAATTCACATTTATCATAATATATACAATCGTTATAATATTTTGATTTTTTATTTAGTTCTTCATTTATATAATCATATCCATATTTTTCACTTAAAGTTTCTTCACAACTAAATAAATTCGTACCTAACCCTAATCTTTCTCCTTCAATTTTAGCTCCAATCGCGGCAAGTGTCGTCGGAAAATAATCTAGTGTTGAAAACTCTCTATTTTTACTGCATGAAGTATCTATCACTGGATTTATGAATACATCTATAACTTTTCGTTCGTAATTTTCATCTACATTATCGAATGAATATGTGTTCATGCTCAAGTGGTCACCAGTAAGTATGATAGTTGTGTCTTTATAAAAGTCTTGCTTTTGAATCCACTCTATAAAGTCATATACTTGTTTGCTAGAACAAGCGACTGCATTTAAGTAATCGTTATCACTCACTTTTTTACAAAAATCGCTTAGATATCCGTCCGGAGTATGAGTATCTACTGTGAGCATAGTAAAATTGAACGGTCCGTCTTCTTTAGAAATTTGTTCTAGTTTTTCTTTAGCATACTCGAAAAGGTAGGTATCCTCGTATCCCCAAAATACATAGTAGTCTTCGTCTATTATTCCATCCTCGATTGCGGTGTAGTAATCGTATACTTTGTAGTTTCCATGAGTTTCAAAATATTTTTTTCTACCACCAAATTCAGAGTCAGAGCCTACCATTAAGTATTGTTTATAGCCTTCCTCATCTAAAATATTACCAAGTGCATATGCTCCTTCTACGAAACTGTAAGTATAATTTTGAGGCGAGTTGCCATCAAATACGGTTTTTAATGGAACTCCACTAGTTTGGGAAACCATTGCACCGATCGTCCAGCTTCCTCCTACTAAAACTTCCGCTCCACCTATCTGGTTATTATTTGAAAAATTAATGTTCTTTTCGGCTAATTTTGTTAGTTCTGGTATGTAATTCGTATCGAATGCTCCACCATTATCTTGAAATGCATATGTGGTCTCCATAGATTCCATATAAATATATATCAAATTTTGCTTTTTTTCTGGAAAAGTTATGTTCACATTTTGAGGAGTTACATATTCCGATTCGAAAAAGTTAGACTCTTCTAGATTGTTCTTTATGTAGTCTAGTACATAAAATTTATCTAAGGCAATATATATAGAAATTATTAACAATATAGAAGGTATTAAATATATTAATCTTTTTATCCATTTACTTCGAGTAATATTTACTTTCAAGTTTTTATCTTTTACTTTTATAACTAGCAAATAATCTTTTACATTGAATGCATTATTTAATAAGCGCTTACAAATCGTAAATATTGCTATTATGGCTGTGATTACTATAATAGCGAAAATTACATTCTCCTTTACATACAGCCAAAGTATATCCCTACTTGTACTTAGAATAGACGTATTTAAAGTATACATAATTTCGTCGAAAGAAGTAAAAGCGTAGTTTTCTATAGCCCAATTTACACTAGAAAAAATTAATATACTTAAGAATAGTATTATGTAATTAATTATTTTTTTTATCATTTTTCTTATCCTTTATCTCGATATTTATTTTTATTGTACTAGTAATTATCTTTATTATATAAGGCAAAACGATTGCTATAACTAATGCAAGATAACTATATTTTAAAGTAAAATCGTGTGTAAAAATTGAATTACTATACGCCCTATATTTTTCGCTACTTATCAAATAGATTATGGTGTTTATAATGGTAGCATTTAAGAATGAATAGATAAAATATTTAACTACAACGTTTAAATATTTATTATCTTTATTCATATTCTCTATATTTAAATCAATATACAAAGATATAAACGCTGGAAAAAACAGACATATTATGTTCATAATCTATACCACCTTTATTTGTTTTTAATATTTTAACACAACTTTTTTATTATTGTAAATTGTTCTGAATCTCTTTTTTTATCCAGGTCATAATAATTTTTACTATATAATCTTGTTCTTCTTTCGTTAATTCTTTATTTTGTTCGATGTGGTGCCACTTATAAAGACAACCGCGACAACAAGTAGCGGTAGCGTGCTGAGCAATGAAGATAGGATGCCCGTGCATTGGTGTTTGTTTACCGTCATTTGGAATATACTTAGGTGCAAGTCTTATTCTTATAAAATCTCTCGCATGCTTCTCTATTATTTCTAAGCCTTTATTTTCGATATATTTAAAGTCTTTATCTTTTAATCTAAAACTGGCTCGAAACTTCGATTTAGAAAGACAATATAATTTATAATCAATATTTGAGTACATATTAATCACTTCTTTAAACATTTTAACATATTAAGAAAATCTATTGTAAAAAAAATACAATAATATGTTTTTAATAATTATAATCGAAATTTGGCATATTAATTTATAAATCGCTTTTTTTTATTTTTTTCTCTAATTTTTTTTACATACTCATTATGAATATTATTTTTAATTTTTATATATATCGGATTAAAATAATATGATAATTCATTAAATTCATCATATGTAGTTTCTAAATATATTTCTATTTTTTGTAGTTCATCTAGTTTGTCAGAAGTAGGTAGTTCATTTGCTAATTTTTTTAGTTTAGTATAAAAATATTGAGTTTTTGGTGCATCTTTACCAAAATCATTATTATGGTAAATATTTGTTAAAAATGACAATAACTTTTTTAAATCTTCAGATTCCATAAAGCGTTCCCTTCTTGAAATTCATTATAGGTCAAAATAAATAAGAATAAAATATCAGTTAATAAACACACTACTTAATATATTTTAATATATGAAAGTATTTACTGTAAAATTTTTAGTAAGTTTTATCTTAAATAAACTTACTAAATTAAAAAAATCGCCATTGGCGACTTTTAAACATAATGGAGCCTTAACGATACACGTATCCAAAAAATTATACTCCCAAAGTTGATTAAATCAACTGATGATTAAATTATAGCAGATAATGGAATTATTTCAAGTGGGAGTAAAAATTTTGTAGAAAATTTACTAGTCATATGGTAAAATTATAATAGGCAGTTAGTAAAAATAATAAAACTTAATGATGCCAAAGAGAAGAGGATGTACTCTGTGGAAAATGAAAAATCTACTCAAGATATGTCGCCCAAAAAAATAAATTTGAAAATGATTCTAGCAATAGCGTCTTTTATATTAATATTTTTTTCTGCAATTAGTAAATTTATTATTATATACGCTAACAATGGCATAACTAATACTGAATTGCGAGTAAGGGGAGTTGAACTTATTATTTTTACTTTACCATATTACATAGGATCTATAGCAATCAAAAAGAAGAAACCATATTATCTTTTTGGAATAATAGTTTTCTTATTATATTGTTATGGTACGTACACGTATTTAAATTTAGCTAATGCACTTAAGTATGCTCCTGAGTATATTACAGCTAGAATTCAAATAGGAGAAGGTGCATTCTTCTATCTTGTCAGTTTTATACTGTTTATTGTAAGTGTTATAATCCCAATTAAATTTGAATATTCATCTAAACAATATAAATTACCAAAAGAAATAGAACAAGAACAGGATATCGAAGACCAATATATTTTAGCCAATTATATTTTCGGTTTAAATAAACGACCAGATTTATACAATAAATTAGCAACTATAATAGATAAAGAGGGAAGCGAGAATTTAGAAATAGAAATCCAATCTGAACAGTTAGAAAAAATATTAATTCCAAAACGCAGTATAAAAGACGTAACACATAAACTAGCAGTTATTTCTAAGGAAACAATGGAAACATGGAATTATAGTCCATCGGAATATATGTTGGATATGAGTATAGAACCAAAATTTGCATTGATAAAGACTGCAATATATAAAGACAAAGTATATGATTACTATAAAATGAAAACAGATACTGTCTATGACATTCAAATAATTTATGAAATTGAAGGACAAGAACAAAAGTTGATGTTCCAAACAAAACTTGATCCTTCTAAATTTATAAATAAATTAAACAATTGCATAAAAATCAATAACTAGGTCGGTGCATTATACAATTTCACTTAAATTCATATTGTGATTTTATAGCTATTTGACTATCTCTTGAATCATGTTAATTTGCTTTTCAATAAACTTTGAATAATCAGAATAGCGAAGGAAATCCATTTGTTTTTTTAACAATCTTAAATTTTCGATAATTTTCGATAATGAGTTAATCATTTCTTCATATTCTTCTTTTGAAAGATGTGAAGAATAATACTCCAAAATTAAATTACGAATGAAATCTGACTGCGACAAGCCAGATTTTTTTGACTTGTGCATCAGTATTTCTTTCTCTTCTTCATTTAAAAATACATTTATTTTAATATTTCTCGTTCTCATAAGAGATATCATTCCTCTCATAATAAAGTCAAGTAT
>CALVPA010000077.1 GCA_944350395.1 uncultured Bacilli bacterium | reverse complement strand
ATTCTAACTATAACTACTATTATTAGTAGTTATTTTTAATATTAGAGCAAATAACATGAAGTAACTTATTAAACTAGAGCCTCCGTATGATAAAAATGGCAAAGTTATTCCCGTTATCGGAGTAAGTCCCATGTTCATAAAAATATGTTCTAAAACTTGAAAAAACATCATAGAAAATATTCCCGATAAGATGCACTTATATAGATATTTTTTGCTTTCAAATATTTCCAAATATATTCTAAACAAAAGATAAGCATAAATTAGAATTACTAAAACCCCAACAAAAAGTCCAAAATTACAAATTGTAAGAGAAAATACAAAATCTGTCGTAACTTCCGGAATATAGATTTTTTTTGAAGTTATTCCCATACCTAGATAGCCAGACGATCCTATCCCAACTAAAGCATTTTTAAGTTGATATGAAGAATTATCAGCAAAAGAAACTAACCTGTCCATCCTGTAGAAAAAACTGGTACCAAACATTTTAATAAATAAATCCTGTTTCAAAAAATATAACGACATAAAAGAAGAAATGCCTACAATAAATATTAGAGAAATTATAGCCAATTGTTTTTTATTTACCCTACTTACGAATATGACTCCTATCATCATGAGAATATACATCAGTACGACGCCAGTATCTGGTTCTAAAAATATGAGTAAACATGGTAAAAATGTTACTAGTATTATCTTTAAAAGCAGTTTAAAACTTGAACCTTTATGTTTATTTATAACTTTGGCTAAAAATAAAATATAAAAAAATTTAAATAATTCACTCGGTTGAAATGACACCGGCCCTATTTTAAACCACGAATTTGCGCCGTTTACATTTTTTCCAAAAAATAACACTAATAAAAGGAGTACTAATCCTAATATATAAAATAAAAAACTGTACTTGAGTAAAAGTTTTAAATCGATTTTATATATTAAAAACATAACTATAAAACCCACTACTACCCATAAACTCTGTTTTACTAAGACTCCTTTATATAAAGGACTAATAAAGGCTGCTCCATACATGTCGAGTAAACTTATAGATAAAAGTAAAACTATTGGTACTATGTATTTCAAATTTTTTCTTAAAATTTTCTTTTTCATATTCTTATTATTGGCAAAAATCATACATTTATTATGGGAGGACTTTAAAATTGAAAGATTTACCAAGAGTTTTTGCTAATCCGATTAATAAAGAGTTAAACAACAATAGAAGTTTCAATTATGGTAAACTCGAAGACGAAAAAAAGACTAAAAATTCTAATTTAGTCTTAGAAAAAATAAATAAAATATTTAAAAGTGATGGAAACGTTTATTCCATCGATTGCATTATCACTTTTGAAAATAGAGAGGAAAAATACACTATAATTGGTAAAACCGCCAATAATTTAGTAACAAAATCTCAAAGACTAATACCAATAAGAGATATTTATGATATCGAATTAGCATGAAAAAAACCTTCAATTAGAAGGTTTTATTTAGTCTCTTCTCTTTTTGCGAGCGTTTCTAATTTGTTCTTTCTTTTCTTCACGTCTTTTTACACCAGGCTTAGTATAGCACTTGTGTTTTTTTAGTTCAGAAGGGACACCGCTACGTGCGACTTTAACTTTAAATTTCTTTAAAGCTCCATCTACATTACCATTAGTTACCACTACTTTTGTCATCAATAATCCCTCCTTCCTTTAAGACTAATAAGATTATATCACTAGAATAAGACTATTTGCAACAAAAAAACGTCAATTGCGACGATTTTTGCTTATAAGTTCTATGTTATCAGTCAGCTGTTTTATGCGTTCTATAATTCTTCTAGCTTTAACTCTCTCTACTCCACTTTTAGTTGAGCTCAAGTGAGCTTCTAATTCATCGATATTTAGATTAGATGTAAAAAATGTTGGAAGCGCTGAATCCATCCTATACTGAAGAATTGTCCCAAGTATTTCATCTCTCGCCCAGGGAGTCACAGATTCTGCACCGATATCATCTAAAAATAAGATGCTGACTTTTTTTATTTTGTCTATTCTACTAGAAAAATCAGTTTCAAATGCTTCTTTTAGACTTCTAAGTAGTTCTGGATAATATACGATTGTAATATCCACTTTCTTTTTCGCAAGTTCATTTAACATCGCACAGACTAGATAAGTCTTACCAGAACCGAATGATCCATGGAGATATAATCCTTTTTGGTGAGGATTACTTTCATAGTTGTCGTAAAAATTTTTGAGCCATTTAATTGCGCTTATTCTCTTTGCGTCATCTAAGGCAATATCTTTCATACTAGCTTTCCTTATGGCCTCTGGAATATCATAATAATTACAAGAATATTCCTTTTCTTTGAGTTCTTTTTTCATTTTTTTACATGCAATATAGTCGAATCTAAGTCTATTTGTATCTTTTACAGGATAGTAGACAAAACCTTTAATCTTGTTTTTACAGAAAGCCATGTTCTTACAATTAGAGCAGTTTTTAAGTTCCTGAGTGGACTCCTCTAACGAACTAGTGTGTTTCATGAGTTCTTTCTCTGGTAAATCTATCTTAGATACAAGTTTTTTAAAGTTTTCATCTTTAATCGCTTCTTCATATTTTTTCTTTAATAAACCATAATCGCATTTTTGTACTAATTTCTGTGCTTCAACTGCCACTTAAATCACCTAAATTCTTTTAACATTGTCTCTAATTCTTTTTTATCTTCTTCACTTATCTCTTTTACTTCTTGAGTTTCATTAAACCAAATTGGAGTTGGTGCTTCTTTTTTTGTATTATTAGTCGTGAATACTTTAGCTTTATTCTTTTTATGTTCCTTTTCAGCAGTACGCATCGCCTCATCTGCTGTTTTGATGTTCATCCTC
The DNA here is from genome assembly GCA_944350395.1 of uncultured Bacilli bacterium. GTDB lineage: Bacteria > Bacillota_I > Bacilli_A > RF39 > UBA660 > RUG11867. The sequence continues at coordinate 38,723 of CALVPA010000077.1, read as the reverse complement.
TTCCACTGTCCTGCGATTGCCTCGACATATGCTTGTGTTAGTTTATTGTTATTGCTTTTCAAAACATAATCGATCAATACATTGATAACACTCGGATTTAACTCTAAATCGACTGCTAAATATTCTAAAAGTTTTAAATCTCTGTTTGTAGGCTCACTACCATGATATTTGCTCCTCAAAAAATCATAAGGGCTCGTATTTTCGAATATATAAATCATCTTACCGCGGTTAGACATATCGCCTTCTGGAGTTTTTAGGTGTTCTGGTTGAGTTCTGTATATAAGTGTTGGAAGAGAGCCACTGTTGTTAAACTGATAATATTTTCTTGCGTTTAAACGAAGTTTTTCTTTGTCGATAACGCCATTTTCATTGATTACTGTTCTCAGTAACTCGCTCATCTTTAGTGTATCTAAATCGTATACGAACGAAAGGGCATTTATGAGATTTCTCGTACGTTTATTGAACGCTCTTTCACTTATGAGGTTTTTAGGTAGCGAACTTAGGAGCAAATCGAAATCGACATACTCTTTATCGACATTAGGACCTAAGCTTTCCGTTTTTTCAGTATCTACTTCATTTATCGCACTTGCCATGCTCACAGATTTATAATTAAAATCGAGTGTCGTCGTTATCTCTTCATAATCTTTAGGAGTACTCGGCTGCTTTTTATAATATTTGACCAATGCATCGTACTCACTAGAACCTATATTGTTATATAGAACTATATTGAATATCGGATGGTTAAAAAATTCATTAGGAGATAAAGGACTATAAAGTTCATACAAGTAATCATTAGTATCGCCAGGCTTAAAAAATGTACGAAGTAAACCCATCGATTCTAATGTCCTTCTAGCATCCGTTACGGGTTTTAATCCCAATTTTAAAACGCTCATAAGATGATGGTGATTGTATTTAGTAGGATTGCCTAGACTTCTCTCTAGGTCTTGCCAAAGTGTAAAGTATAGACTAACCCCATTAACTCCTATAATTGGTTCATATAAGTTTATGAGTGTCTTTCTATCAAAATCGGTGAGTATAGTTCTATTTACGACAGTATAAGTATCTGCAGGTAAAATTGTCTTTGCTTCCATAAACTCACCACCTAAGCTATATTTTATATTAAAAAAGTTAAAATTACAATAAAAAAGGCCTCTTATTTGGCCTCTTCTTGTGCACGAGTTTCTCTTATCACAGTAATCTTAATTGTACCTGGATATTGGAGTTCGTCCTCGATCTTTTGCTTTAATTCACGAGCAATTTTGAAACTAGTTTTATCGTCTACTTCTTCAGGTCTTACCATAACTCTAAGTTCTCTACCTGCTTGAAGTGCATATGATTTATCTACACCTTTAATTTCGTTTCCTATAGATTCGAGTTTTTCGAGTCTTTGAATATAATTCTCTAAAGAGTCGTTTCTAGCTCCAGGTCTAGCTGCACTCAAAGTGTCTGCAACTTGCACAAGCCAAGAAATTATACTCGTTGGTTCTGTATCTCCATGGTGTGACATTATTGCATTTATTACAATAGCATCTTCGCGATACTTTTTAGCAATAGTAGCACCTATGTCGACATGACTTCCTTCAATTTCAAAATCTATCGATTTTCCAATGTCATGAAGCAATCCAGCTCTTTTTGCAAGAGTTGTATTTTCACCAAGTTCGCTCGCCATAAGCCCACATAGTCTTGCTACCTCAATAGAGTGAGTCAAAGCATTTTGACCATAACTGGTTCTAAAGTGTAATTTACCGATGAGCATAACGAGTTCAGGATCAAATTTAGTAAGTCCTAAATCGTTTATAGTTTCATTTCCAATCTCTAAAACGCGAGCGTTCATATCTTTACAAACTTTATCATAAACTTCTTCTATTCTTCCGGGATGGATTCTGCCATCGTTTATGAGAGTCTCGATAGTTATTCGAGCAATCTCTCTTCTAAATGGATCGAATGAAGATATGACGATTGCCTCTGGGGTATCATCTATTATTAAATCCACTCCTGTAACGGCCTCTATCGTTCTAATGTTTCGGCCTTCGCGACCTATTAATCTACCCTTCATCTCATCGCTAGGTAAATTTATAGTCGTAACCGTCTGTTCGGTAGTTACGTCATTTGCATATTTTTGCATAGTCTCGACTAACAAAGTTTTCGCCTTTTTGTCGACTTCCAATTTTGCTTCTGCTTCTCTATCTCTTATCATACTAGAAATTTCATCAGCCATATCGCTTTCAACTCTCTCTAATATCAAAGAGCGTGCTTTTTCCTTGGAAAATTTCGATATACTCTCTAATTTTTCCATTTCTTTTTTCAGTAACACATCCAAATTTGCTTCTTTTTCTTGGATTTTTGTCTGCATTAAAGTTAAATTGTTATTTCTATCTTCCAAAGCGTTATCGCGCTTTTGCAATAATTCTTCTCTTTTATCTAAAGATTTTTCCCTATCTAACAAACGCGATTCGGTATTTAAAAGTTCGCTTTTTTTCTCTTTTATTTCCTTATCTGTTTCTAACTTTAATTTGTGAGATTCTTCCTTTAATTCCAAAAGTGTATCTCTTTTGTGTCTATCTGCTTCTTTTTTTGCATCAGAAATAAGTTTCTCCGCCTTTTTTCCTACTCCGAAGCCCGTTATAGAGATGACTATAACCATTCCTATGACACCAGCGACTAATCCAATGATAAGAAACAATATGGATGTTGCATTAAATTCCATATTATATTCCTCCTCATATTTGACGCTATAGATTAATTATCTACACTTCAATTATAATTTATTTTAGGTTATAAATCAAGGAAAATGAAATAACTAAAAAAAGCCCATTTGTTTAGACTTCTTTCTTAACATTTTTCTTATCTTTTTTATTTTTATCGACTTCTATGCCGTAATGCTCTTTTATTTTTTCTTCGATTTCACTTGCAACTTCTGGATGTTCTTTCAAAAAAATTTTTGCATTTTCTTTTCCTTGACCGATTTTTTCACCCTTGTAAGCATACCATGCTCCACTTTTTTCTAGAACTCCTATATCAGAACCGATATCGAGTAATTCTCCTTCTTTAGATATTCCTTGGCCATACATTATGTCTACAGTAACAGTTTTAAATGGAGGTGCAACTTTGTTTTTCACAACTTTTATATTAGTCTTATTACCGATAACTTGATCTCCATTTTTAATCTGTTCTCCTCTTCTAATGTCTAAGCGAACTGAAGAGTAGAATTTTAATGCTCTACCACCAGGAGTAGTTTCAGGATTTCCGAATAATACTCCTACCTTTTCACGAAGTTGGTTAATAAAAATAGCTGTAGTCTTAGTTTTATTAATAGTACCTGAAAGTTTTCTCAAAGCTTGAGACATAAGTCTTGCTTGAAGCCCTACGTGAGAGTCTCCCATCTCCCCTTCTATCTCCGCTTGAGGAACGAGTGCAGCAACCGAATCGATGACGATTAAGTTTACAGCTTCACTTCTAACTAATGCTTCCACAATTTCTAACGCTTGTTCACCAGTATCCGGTTGGCTGAGTAATAGTTCGTCTATATTAACTCCAAGGTTTTTACTATAAACTGGATCTAATGCGTGTTCTGCATCGATAAATGCAGCTCTTCCACCCTTTTTTTGACATTCAGCAATCGCTTCTAGTGCAAAAGTGGTTTTACCACTCGATTCAGGTCCAAATATTTCTATTATCCTTCCCTTAGGATAACCGCCTACACCGAGTGCAATGTCTAGACCGATTGACCCAGTAGGAGTTGCTTCTACTGCGATATGTTCTTCGCTTCCCAGTTTCATAATGGCACCTTTTCCAAATTGTTTTTCAATCTCGGCCATTACTTCTTCTAAAGTTTTATCTTTACCTGTAGCAGTTTCTTTTTTCATAATACCTCCCATATAATTTTAATTTTAAACTACCCATATTTGTTTGTCAAACATTTTCCCTACCCAAAACTCTTTACTCTCTAATATTATTTTACAGATACAGATGTTATTTTTCTCATAATCTAGTATTTTAAAGCGCTTAATGGTATAATGAGGGCGGTGATTTTATGAAAACGACATTTAGTATATGGATTTGCAAGTTAGCCACACTTGCATGCAAACTGTTTAGAAGAAACGGCACTGTTTTTCCAGGAGAGTGTGTCAACAGATTCGATAAAAATGCTTTAGATAATATAAAATATCCGAAGTATGTAGTTGTCGTAACGGGTTCAAGTGGCAAAGGATCTACTGTGAGTATGCTCGCACACATATTAGAAAATAGCGGTAAAAAAGTGTTATGGAATAAAAGCGGAAGTAACATAAAAAACGCAATAGTTACACTCGTTTTAAATAATACTAACAGTTTTACTCACATAGTCGATGCCGACATTTTACTTTTAGAAATGGATGAGAGATATATATCTAGCACTTTTAAAAAGGGAATCATAACGCACATGGTAATAACAAATATAACGAGAGATCAACCCGCAAGAAATATTCATCCCGAAATAATATACGATAAAATAATGGAAAGTGTAGATAAGAATGTGCATTTAATATTAAATATAGATGATCCTCTTTTAAACCGTGCAAGGATGAGTCATAGTGGTCCAGTTACGACATATGGAATTGACAAGACTAAATATTCGAGCACTACTACACCTACTTATGCAGTCGATTTTGCGTATTGTCCTAAATGCCACACGAAACTAAAATACGAGTATTATCATTATGGACACTTAGGCTCTTATGAATGTCCTAAATGCGATTTCGATAGAGGTAAACCTGACTATCAAGCAGAAGACATAGATTTAAGTAAAGCGGTATTCAAAATAAATGGAATAGAATTTAAACTGAATAAAAAAGTTTTCTTTGCTGTCTACTATACTTTAGCTTCTTATGCCCTTGCTCGTACAATCGGATTAAGTGAACAAGAAATCGAAAAAGCTATAAACGTAGACGTCATGCAAAGTAAGAGAATGAAAACATACGAACTAGATGGTAGACCAGTAGAACTTATCGAATCAAAAAATGAAAATGCTCTAAGTTACTTGCAATCTTTAAACTACATTAAAAATCAAGACGGCAAAAAGACCGTAATCATGGGATTTGAAAACGTCAGCAGAAGATATAAATACAACGATCTGTCTTGGCTATGGGATGTAAATTTCGAATTATTAAAAGATGAAAATATAGATAAAATATTTTGTATTGGAAGATTTAAATATGACGTGGCAACGAGATTAGATTATGCCGATATAGATAAAGAAAAAATAGTTTTAGTAGAAAACTTAGATGAACTTATCGATATGGTCGAAAAAGATAGCAAAGGGAAAATATTTACGATGGTATGTTTCGACATGACCGAGATAATTACTAAAATGTTAAAGGAGAAAATCCATGAAGAAAATAATTAAGATAGCACATTTATATTACGATTTAATGAATCTATACGGAGAATCTGGTAACGTGAAGGCACTCAAAAGATTTATCGAAAAACAGGGTGTCCTAGCCGAGATACACTTTTTAACGATTGGCGATAAAATAGACTTTGAAAAATACGATTTTTATTATATCGGAGAAGGTTCAGAAGAAAATCAAAAGATTGTTTTAGAAGATCTCATCAATTATAAAGAAGACATCAAAAAAGCAGTTGAAAACGGTAAGATGTTCTTAGCTACGGGAAATGCTATGGAACTATTTGGTAAAAAGATTAAGTGTCAAAATGGTTCATCGGTAAACACTCTCGGAATATTTGACTATCAAGCTAGAGAAGAAAATAGAAGATTAGTTAGCGACTTATTCTACGAATTCGATGAATTATCCGAAGATAAAGGAAGAAATATCGTAGGCTTTAAAAACTGCAGTTGCAACATTATTCATAATGACGAACGCATGTTTAAGTTTTCAGATAACTTTCGTCACAACAATTTCTTTGGAATGAATTTTGTAGGCCCTGTCTTAATAAGAAATCCCTATTTTACAAATTATATGCTGGAAATCTTATTTAAAGAGAAGAACTACGAATACAAAGTAATCGATGATACTATCGAATTTAAAGCTTATCGAGAATACGTGTATAATTTTATCACGAACAGTAATTTGGACTAGAACAAACTAGTCTTTTTTGTTATAATTTTTTTTAGGATGTGATAATAAATGAACCCAGTACACATAGTAACTGATAAAGAAAATATAAGTGAATTAGTATTGATGCCAGGAGATCCTCTAAGAGCAAAATATATTGCAGAAAACTTTTTAGAAGGTTCTAATCTTGTAAATGAAGTGAGAAATATGCTCGGATATACGGGTACTTACAAAGGCAAGAAAGTTACAGTCATAGGTTCTGGTATGGGTATACCAAGTATGGGAATATATTCATACGAACTTGCCAAATTTTATGGAGTAAAAAAGATTATAAGGATAGGTAGTGCAGGAGCCTTGAATAGTGATATAAAGGTGCGTGATTTAGTCGTTGCCGAATGTGCGAAAAGTCTTAGTACATTTGCATTATCATTTGGAGGAGATAATAGTGACACTCAATATGCAGATAGTTCACTAATTGAAGATATAAAGACAACTAAAGATGACAATATAAATGTGCACTTTGGACCTATTTTAACAAGTGACGTTTTTGATGTATACAGTGACATCACTCCTACTCTAGCAAGACTCGCATTTACAGATCCACTCGCTAGCGAGATGGAAACGTTTGCTCTTTACTATATCGGTAAAATAACGGGGATTAAGACAGCTTCAATACTCACAATAGTGGATAGCAAATTTACGCCAAATATAAATCTTACCACTGAAGAAAGGGAAACATCTCTAAACGATATGATAAAACTCGCTTTGGATGCCATAATTAGATGATATGGGAAAGTATGACAAATTAAAAAAGATAGAACTGCACTGTCACTTAGATGGTTCTTTGAGAATAGAAACAGTTTCTGAGTGGACAGGAAAGCAAGAAGATAAAGTTAAAGAACTATTAGTATCGGGAAGTAAAACTAAAGATCTAAACGATTATCTAAAACTTTTTGAACTGCCCGTCTCTCTTCTCCAAACAAAAAGCCATTTAAAAGAAGCAGCCTTCGAACTTTGTGAAGACCTCATAAAAGACAATTGCATCTACGCTGAAATACGTTTTGCACCAATCTTACATACATCAAAAAATCTAGAAATAGATGATGTCATCGATACTGTACTTAAGGGTGCCAAAAGGACATTTTTAAAGTTTAATCTGATCCTCTGTATGATGAGAAATATGAGTTTTGAAGATAACAAAAAAGTGATAGATGCTGCCAAAAAATATCTCGGCAAAGGAGTTTGTGCAATCGATTTAGCTGGATCTGAAGAAAATTATCCTACAAGTGAATTTAAAGAATTATTCGAGTATGCTAGAAAAAATAATGTTCCTTTTACCGTTCATGCTGGCGAAGCGGGTTCGCACACTGATATCGATGATGCAATATCATTCGGTGCTTCTAGAATTGGTCATGGTATAAAAGCTATTACGAATTTTGATACGATGGAAAATCTAAAGAAAAAAAATATCCCCTTGGAGATATGTCTTACGAGCAACGTAAACACAAAAGCAGTACAAAGTTACCTAGATCACCCGATAAAAAGGCTCATCGATTCAGGTGTAGAGATAACTATTAATACCGATAATAGAACAGTATCAGATACTACTCTTAGCAAAGAATATGCTAAACTAAGCAAATACTTCGGATTTGATACACAAGACTTCTACAAATCAAACCTAATTTCTTTAGATCATTCATTTTTGAGCGATTTAGAAAAAAAAGAACTCAAAGAAATACTTAAAGAAAACTATGAAAAAACTCTTCCATAAACTTCGGAAGAGTTTTAATTATTTATTAAATCTGTTCATTTGAGCCATGACTTGTTTTACTTGCTTTTGGCTAGGTTTTCTGCCCATACTGCTCATCATCGCTTCGATCATCTTTTCATTGATCGGTGGATTTTGTCTTAAGTATTTTTTCATATATTTTCTAGCAAAAAAGAATCCTGCTATTAAACCTACTAATAATCCAATTATAACTAATAGTATATCTTGCCACATATAAATTCATCTCCCTCGACTTAATTATACTAGAAAATATAATTCATGACAACCAAAAATAGTCTTTAGAAGCGAAGTCTATGACGAATAAATTGGGTATATTTTTAAGAGCTTTAAAAAAGGTTGGATTATTTAAACTACTTTTGAGTTTTAGATAAGTCTTATTTATAGTTAACTTAGAGTTTTCTGTCGTATAGTAATTATTGATGAGGTGATTATTGTTAAATTTTATGTAATAATCGCTATCTTTATATTCGTTAAATATAGTCAAGTTTAACTCTTTAGTATTTGGCATGTCGCATATTTCATCGAATAACTTGTATGCTAAAGAAACGTTTTCACTATTCATCGAATGAATGTTGTCCAGAGCTAAATATAGATTATAAGGTTTATTTCTAGTGATAGTTTTGAATTCTCTATTTATCTTAAAAATATAAAATGTTCGCATGACATCACCTAAAAAAATCATACTCTCATGAATATGATTTTTTTGTCGAATTTTGCAATATTTACAGTAAATCTTTAAAGTTTTCGTTCTCTTTTGTAATCTTTATTACTTCTTCGTTTGAAATCGCTTTATCGATTAGTAAAGGCCAATCTATGAGTTTCTCATATTCTACGCACTTATTTAACTCAGGATTAATTACTGGATGATCCGGAACAAAAATAGTGCAGCAGTCTTCATACGGAAGTATGCTCGTCTCATAAGTATCTATTTTTTTAGCAATGTCTATTATTTCGAGTTTATCGAGACATGCGACCGGTCTTATGACGGGCATTCTTATTGTCTCGTTTATGACACTCATACTCGTAAGTGTTTGACTTGCAACTTGTCCTATAGATTCGCCATTTATGATGATTTTACAGTTATTCTTGTGAGCTATTCTCTCACTTATTCTGTACATCATTCTTCTCATTATCGTGATCAAATATTCGTGTGATATATTTTTATAGATTTCTTCCTGTATTTCAGTAAAATTTATCACGTGTAATTTTATATAACCCGAATATTTAGATAAAATTCGTACTAGAGATTTTACCTTTTCTTTAGCAGCATCGCTCGTATGAGGAGGACTTTCAAAATAAATGCATTCGATTCTGATTCCCCTCTTCATCGCAAGATATCCTGAAACAGGAGAATCTATTCCTCCACTTAACATGAGCAATCCTTTACCCTGCACTCCTAGAGGATAACCGTGTAATCCACTTTCTCCTCCAAAATATATGTAAGCTTTATTGAATCTTATTTCTACATCTATAACTGTCTTTGGATTATGTACATCGACCTTTGCACCATGTGCATTTGCGAGTACTACACCACCTAAAATTCTACTAACTTCCATGCTCGTAATAGGATAACCTTTATAGCTTCTCTTCGTCTCGACTTTAAAAGTATCTAATTCTTTATTCTTAATTAACTCTATCAAATTTTTCTTTAAATCTTCTATATCTATAGAGTCGTATTCGTAGCCAATTATTATCTCGTGTATTCCAAAGATGTATCTAAGCCTTTTTTCTATCTCGTCTAAATCGTTTGAGAATATGAACATTCTACCGTTATCATATTCAATCTTGTAATCTAAACCTTCTAAAGCACAGTCAATATTTTTCTTGAGAGTCTTTATAAAAAATTTGATATTTCCCTTTTTAGTCGTCAGTTCTCCATATTTTATTATTATGAGTTTATTCAAGCTTATCACCTAATTCTGATAACTTATTATAGACTATGTCGAACGAATATAAAAATTTATTTATGTCGTCGAAACTTGTCAAATGAGAAAGACATATGCGAATGGAAGTTAGCGCTCTAGTTTTATCGCTGTATAAAGCCATAAGTGTACTAGAGATGCCTCCTTTAGAACATGCAGTATTGCTACCTACATATATGTCTCTTTTCTCTAGAGCGTGAATGAATGTTTCCGGTTTAATGTTCATTAGACTTATATTAAATATATGTGGAATCGAATAAGCAGTCTTATTTATTTTAATCTTAGGATATTTTGAAATTGTACTCGATAATTTTTCATTTAAAAGTTTGACTACACTCTCGTTTTTAGAACAGTTTGTAACAGCTATTCTAAGTGCTTTAGAAAAAGCTACGATGAGAGGAAGACTTGGAGTACCACCTCTTAGTGAGTTATCTGCTCCGTGAATTATAGGTTCGACATTTATCTTTTCATTCTTATAAAGCATTCCTATACCTTTAGGGCCATATATCTTATGACTCGAAAGTGAAGCCATATCTACGTCGTGTAAATTTATGTTCACCTTTCCAACTGCCTGAGTCATATCGGAATGGAATACTGTATTTTCGTTTTGTTTTTTAATTATCTGTCTCAAAGTTTTGAGAGGCTGTCTGATGCCCACCTCACTGTTTACTGCTACGATACTCACTAGTATAGTATCGGATTTAACCTTGTTCTTTAAATCCTCGAAATCTATTAATCCTTCCTCATTGTTATCTACATACGTAATTGTAAAGCCAAAAGTCTTTAAGTAATCGCATATTCCATAGATAGAAGGATGCTCTAATTTAGATACTACTATGTTCTTTCCTCGTTTAGAATTTTTAAGAGCATAACCTATAATTGCTAAATTGTTTGCTTCAGTTGATCCACTAGTATAAATAATTTCCTTTTCATCTATATCTAAAATATCACATATCTGTTTAGTTGCACTTTCCATAAGTTCATGTGACTTTTCTCCTAGAGAATGTAGAGAATTAGGGTTACCAATATATTCCTTGGTAACCTTTATGTAACTATCTAAAACTTCTTTACTTACTGGAGTAGTCGCTGAATAATCTAAATATATCATATAAAACTCACCTACCCTTATAGTATATCATACCTAAAAATTATTACAAATATTTTTCTTACATCTCTTATAACATTTTATAATTTATTTTGTAATTATGTTTTGATCATAGTATTTAATTATCGATTCATATTTAATCTTATAGGATTTATAATCTTTTAAAATAGAGTCATCTAACTTAGAAAAAGGTATAACTTTGTAGTTGGAGCTATTCTCATAACTAGTATATATCAACTCCGAATTTAGATTATCTAAAATGACACTCGATTTATCTTTAGTGCTCGTCTTTATAATATCGACATTTACGAGTAATCCGATTAGACGATTATAGTCATTCGTCTTGCTTTGGTTAGAGATAAAATTTCCAAGAGAATAGATAACTAATGTGTCTTTAATCCATTCGATAGGTTCAATTATATGTGGATGAGTACCAATCACTATATCGACATCTAAATCGGCTAAATATTTCGCTATACGCTTTTGTTCATCGTTTGGAATAGATTTATACTCATCTCCCCAGTGCATACTAACTAAGAGTAAATCGCACGAGCCTCTTATCTTTTGTACATCATCTTTAACTCTTTCGTCGCTATAAATATTAACATAGTAATCGTTTGGACTTACAAGTCCATTAGTCGATATTGTGTAGCTAAGTAATGCATACGTTATACCGTTTGCTTCCAATATGCGCGGATTTTCTCTTTCATCTTGTGTACAAGCACTGCCGTTTGTAAGTATGCCGGGATATTTGTTCCAAAAGTTGCAAGAATGTAGTATACCAGCCTCTCCCTTATCCAATGTGTGATTATTCGCTCTACTTACAATATTAAAACCCAAAGATATCATAGTGCTACCGAATTCGTCAGGTGTATTAAATCTGGGATATCCAGAGTACCCTAGTTCTTTACCTCCTAATATTGTTTCCTGATTATAGTACATAAGATCACTCGATTTAAACGTATCTTCTAGTTCTGTAAACATTTTAGCAAAGTTATATCTTCCATTTTCATAAGCATCTAAATATATGGGAGAATGCACTAAAGCATCACCATCCATCGTAAGAGTTAACTTAGTACTATTAGGCTTTTCTTCATCGATGATAACTTCTCTAAATACTGGACTATTAAAAGAACAAGAGCATAGTAAAAGACATATTATCAGTATAAAAAATTTCTTCATACTATAATAATATGTCTATATCTTTCATTTAATCGCCTGTTTTACAGTCTTTTAATAGTCTTTCGTGTATTCCTGGTTCTACTATATTTATAGCATTTATAGCATCTTCCAAGCTTGCTTTAAAGCATCCCCTATAAAATAAACTCTCAGCTTTATTTAAACCTGCATCAACTCTAGAATTAGTTGCTCTATATCTGTTACCATAGACTATTGCATGCTCACTCATAGATGCAGTCTTAACTGTCTCATTCGTAGTCTTATATAGTTTTAGTGTCAAATCCCTAGCAGTGTCTACTCGGGTATTAAGGACATCTATGTTTAAAGGTTTCTTCTCAAGTTCTTTAATCATCTCATTTATCGCTTCAGTTGCTTCGCTGAGTTCTATATAGTATTTCTTAGGTACTACAGGAAGTTTATAAGAATTAATCTTTTCTTTACTGCTCGCTAGTATTATTTTAATCTCATCTAACTGATCGTGTGCTCTTTGTTCATCTTCTTTAAATCCGTTTATAAGTCTAAGTATAGAATCTAGATTGTCCTCTATTTTTGTTAATCTTACGTTTAAATCTTGCATATCCTTATTGAGTTTAGAAAAAGCAAAAGATCTATTTCTTGCACTCGTAACTAGCATATCGTAGTCTTCTTCGATTCCTTTAATAGATGCTTCTATTATATTAAGACCTCTTACATCGTCATTGGTTATTTCATAGGTACGTTTTATGTCATCTAGTCTCCTATTTAAATTGGTTGCAATTTTAGATAATTTAGCTGTTTTAAGTGCAATACTTCTGCCTATTTCGTTAAACGAAGCCTTAGCAAGTCTCTCTTTATCGAAATCGTTGTAGATTCCATCGAAATAAGTGGACATCGTCTTTAATTCTAGTGTAGAGTCTTCTAAATTTAACACGTTAAGTCTATCGAATATGTCGGCAATCTTTTTCTCTGCTTCATTTATGTTGTATTCGATATTGAGGTAGTCTAAGTTGTAACCTTCTTTACACATCTTGCTATATATGTTTCCGATATCGACCATCTTTTTAGGAATGAGTCTTGCACCGAGTAAAATTATTTCGGGAGATTCGTCTATTACTAAATCTAGATTGTTTATCGAGTCGTCGAGTGCCTTAATTATCTTCGCTACTTCGCTGAAAGAATTTTTTTCCATAGATATTTCAAATGCACTAAACAGTTTATCGATCGTCTCGAATTGAAGTTCTATCGGTTTTTTAATGAGAGCATAAGTATTCTCATTGTCGTGATATATGCTCAAAATATTTCTGTATTTGCCCTTTAGTTTCGTGACAGTCTCTCTATTTCTCTCTTCACTAAGTGTCAAGTTTTTAATCTCCTCTAACAAATAATTTGCTTTTGTCTTCACGTGATAAATACTGAGTTCGACTTTTGCAAGCGTAGGTTCTATTTCTTTATATTTTTTAGTTGCAAACAAATCTTCAATTTCGATTAAATGGTCGGTGAGGTTAGGCACATCAACATTTTTTATCTCATCGAATCTTCTCTTCCACTCCTCATACTTATTCTCTATTTCCTTAGAGTTTATCATGCTTTCAACTTTGTTTAATTCGCTTAAAATATTTGCATTAATTATAAGATTTTTCTCTCTTTCGAGAGTATCTAATATGTAACCGTATTTCTTTTTGTTATGTTTTCCCATAAGTATGAGCACTACTATTATAATTGCTATTGCGAGCAAAACATAAGTTAGGCATAGAAGTTTAATAGTATCACTCATACGACCACAGTCCTTTTCTACTATTTGAATTATATAATAATTTGTCATTTATTGCAAGGTGTTGTTATAATTTGCCAATTTTTTTCTATATTATTTTAAAACATTTCGATTGTCTTTGACAAATAGACTTTATGTGTGTATAATACTTATTAGCATTTATGGCAGTTGCTACCCTTTTGTTCTATATGTGTTTGTACTCGTCTTTAGTAACTTACTGCCGAGCGAACAAATTACAAACTCCCATAGAATGGATTCGTAGAATTTTCGTAAAAGCAAATTTTAAGGAAAGGAGTATTCACATGGCAAGATATACAGGACCTGTTTACAAGAAATCTCGTAGACTCGGTTTTTCTACTTTAGAAACTGGTAAGGAATTAGCTAAGAGACCTTATGCTCCAGGACAACATGGAACTGACAGAAAGAAAAAATCTAGCGAATATGGAATGCAGTTACAAGAAAAACAAAAGATGAGATTCATGTATGGATTAACTGAAAAACAATTCAAGAGAACTTTTGAAAAAGCTTCTAAGATGGAAGGAATCGCTGGCGATAATTTCTTTAAATTATTGGAAAGCAGACTTGATAACTTAGTTTATAGAATGGGACTTGCTAATACTAGACGTGGTGCTAGACAATTAGTAAATCATGGACACATTCTAGTAAATGGTAAAAAAGTAGATATTCCATCATACACAGTTAAACCAGGAAGTACTATCAATATTAAAGAAAATTCACTCGAACATCCTGCAATTAAAGCTGCACTTGAGAACAAAGTTACTCGTCCAGCATTTGTAGAATTCGATGAAAAGAAGATGTCTGGTACTTATGTAAGATATCCAGAAAGAAATGAACTTAACGCTGAAATCAACGAATCATTGATAGTTGAATTCTATAACAGATAATAAGAACTGACCCAAGTGTCAGTTTTTTTGATATTTTCTATTCAAAATAAAAATGCGATAATAATTCGCATTTTTATTTATATACACATTACTTTAAAGCGTTTATTAGTTCGTCTTTTTTCATAGTGCTGAATCCAGCTATATCAGCTTTCTTAGCCATTTCTCTTAACTCAGCTACTGTCTTCTTAGATAGATCTACTTTTTCAGCATTGTCAGTAACTACTTCTTCTTTAGCTGTTACTTTCTTTCCGTTAAGTGCTGAAGTAGCAGTATTTACTAATTCAGTGAAAGTCTTAGGATCGCTAATAGCAATTTCGCTAAGCATCTTTCTATTGATTTCGATACCAGCTTTATTTAGTCCATCTATAAATTTAGAATAACTTATTCCATTATCACGACAACCAGCATTTATACGAGTTATCCATAATTTACGGAAGTTACGTTTATTCTGTTTGCGATCTCTATATGCGTATTCACCGCTATGGAATGTTTGTTCTTGTGCTGTTTTAAATAATCTATGCTTACTACCAAAATAACCTTTAGCAGCCTTTAATACTTTTCTTCTTCTGTTCTTTGCAACAGATCCACCTTTAACTCTTGTCATTTTTTAACCTCCTCTTAGATGACTGACTTTAATCTAGCCATATCTCCTTTGCTAACTGTTCCTGCATTTCTTCTTTGACGAACTTGTTTACTGCTATCTTTAGCAGTCTTATGGTTTCCATTTGATTTTTTGTAAGTTATGCTACCACTATTTCTAACGTTTAAAACTTTTTTTGTAGCTTTATGTGTCTTTTGTTTTGGCATAATAATTCCTCCTAATACCTTTTTATTGTTTTTTTGGTGCAAGTATTATAGACATGTTGCGACCTTCAAGAACTGGTTTTTGTTCGATATCAGCGACATCGCTTAATGCATCGGCAAATTTTTTGAGTACTTCTGCTCCGAGTTCAGTATGTGCCATCTCTCTACCTTTGAATCTTATCGAACCCTTAACTTTATGACCTTTAACTAAGTAATCGCGAGCATTTTTTTTGCGCGTTTCGAAGTCTCCAACGTCGATTTTAACAGTCAAGCGAAATTCTTTTAATTCTTTTGTGTTCTCTCTTTGACGTTTTTGCTGTTCTTTTACTTTCTTCTGCTTTTCATAACGGTACTTGTTGTAGTCCATTATTTTTCCTACTGCGGGAGTAGAATTTCCATTCATCAAAACTAAATCTAAACCTGCATAATTTGCCAAAGTAAGTGCATCGCTCAACTTTTTGACACCCATCTGTTCACCATTTGGGCCAATAACCATTAATTCGCTAACCTTAATGTTATCATTTATAGGTTGCTCTTCTTTTCTCAACTGTGCTATAAACACACACCTCCATTTATCATATAAAAAAGTGAATACCCATGTATCCACTTAAAAGCTCGATAAGTTTTATTTACTCATGCTTCGGCTTTTTACCTATCGCTAACTAGTGCGATCAGGTGGATGTGGATACATCGCTTTCCTTTTCTTGACAATTAGTATTATACTAAACTTATATGAATTGTCAAGCATTTTTATCATTTATCCCATGCTTTACCTAATCTTGTTACTTCATCGCTTATACTTTTATCCATCTTTTTGCCTAGGACGTATTCAAAGTTATCCCAAAGATATGATTTTAGCTCTTTATAATACTTTTTAACTTCTTTTGCGTTTTCAGCACTGTAAATATTAATAAATATTTCATGAAGTTTTGTTTCATTTTCTTTAGTATATTTTATTTCAGTATCTTTGCTGAGTTCTGAAAACACTAATTCTTCTACCTGTTTGAATATATATTCTATGTTATCCTTAAATTCGACACTACTACAAAACTGTTTCCATTCCGTTATTAGAGAATTAGCAGAGTTAGTGTCGTATGCATATGACATCTGCTCGATTATTCCTTTTAGATATTTTACATCTTGTGAAGAATATTTATCAGAATTTTTTCTCAAATAATCATTCATATTAAAAATAATTTGGCTTATCTGTTTTTTAAAATCTCTTTCGCTTATTAAATCTATGTAACTCTGAGCGACACCGTAACCGTATTTATCCTTCAATTTATCGTACGAATATAAATGAAATATATCGTTTAATAGCCCCATGACATGCACCTTCTTTTGTCCATTATATCACATTATGAAAAATTAAAAAAACCTATTTATTAGGTTTTTCACATCTTTTTAAAAGACTTTCATAATATTTTAATTTCTTTTTTAAATCTCGAATTTTATTACTATTCGGATATACTCTCTCATAATATTTTATATTATGTTCTATATTTTTAATTTTTATCTTTATTTCACTGGTTCGCACTTTGATCTATATTTTCTTTTGATAATTCATTTAAATGTGATTCGAAATTTTTTAATATAGAACTTAAATCTTGCTCTCCTATTTCATCCAAATTTACATAATCTGTTATTTCTTCTTTATCTACTTTGATTCCACTATTTATAAGTATAGAAGAGTTTATTTCGGTATCGAACGAACTTTCGCTTGTCATTATATTTAAATCCATAGTAAGTGACATGGAAGCAGCGCTACTCGATGAATCTGTAATAATATAAGAATATGTTCCACTTATGCTCAATATATCTGAATCGCTTAAAGTCAAAGTGATATTTCCCTCGTTAGAGTTATCCTTTAAGTTCGTCGTAAAATCTAACTCTGCATTACTACTATGCATTACTATTTCAGCCTTATTGCTGAGATTTCCCGTTATCTTTATATATTCACTTTGTCCGTTTTCAGTAATCTCTAATAATTTATAATCTAATCCTCTACTATAAGATATAGTTTTATCTACTTTTTCGCCATCCAATAGAGTTTTAAAAGATAGAGAAAATTGTACTGTTTCATCGGTATCCATCTTAGTATATGCAGAAAATGTATAGCTTGTATCTTCATCTAAAAGTAGTGTATCTTTTAATTCAGTCAGTTTATTTTTTAGAGAAGAAGCACTTATTCCATATAAGTCTGCAAGATAGTATAGATTATTGCTATTATTCACTATAGAATTTATGATGTTATCTAAAAGAGTGCTCATCTCTAATCCATTTAACGTATAAGTGCTTACTTTACAATCGATAGTTTTACTATTTACAGCAATTGTCTTGGTAGTACTTTCAAAATTTTCATCGCTTAATACTTTAAGAAATTCACTCTTTAAAGTATCTCCTAAATATATATTTTTAGTAGGATCTAATTGTTCTAGATTAATCTCATCAGTTGGTAAGAGAACGAATCTATCGTATAAGTTAGTTATTTTAATATAGTTAGTAAAATTTTCATCGACGTATGTAATATTATATATATCGTTCACATCATTCTTAATTTTTATCTCATTACTTAAGTATTTATTAGTTTTATCGAATTTAGTAGTCGATATGTATGAAAGAGAATTCAAAAAATTTTGATAGTTTGCATCTTCTGCCTTCATGTTTGAAATATTTAGTTTAGTATCGGCATCTATTTCTACTGCTTTTTTGTTCAATAAAGAGTAAAGTTTATCACTACTTACTGCATCCATTATAGTGCTAAAATCGTTATAAGTATCGTTTAAAGCCGAATAAAAAAGAGTCTTCGGTTTATTCAAATAATCGATTAATGCAAATGCTCCTACCACACCAGTTGCTAATAAAATTATTACTATCAAAATTTTGGCAACTAAAACGTTCTTATTAGTAACTGTCTTTTTATCTGTAGCAATTACATTATCTTTTGTGTCGTTTTCCTTCATACAATTTTCACCATCCCCAGTATAAAACATAATTTTTGAAAAAACAATTTTTTTATTTACTTTACAGTGTAAACACATGTTAATCGATGTGTTTTAAACTCTCCATTATGCTTTGGTATTGTGGATAATCTCTAAAATTATTAGATTTATTTTCATTTATAAACTTTGTAGAGTCGATATTAGCTTGCGATAAAATTTTTGCATCTTGCACTATATTGGCGAGTTTAAACACCATATCCCCACTCTGCCTAACTCCAAATAAGTCTCCTTCACCCCTAAGTTTAAAATCTTGTTCACTTATATAAAAACCATCGTTAGATTCTACTAAAACTTTTAATCTTTCGGAATTTTTATCACTTATCAGTATGCATTTGCTCTCCAAGCTGTTTCTTCCTATCCTTCCTCTTAATTGGTGTATCGTTGCTAAACCGAATCTCTCAGCATTGAATATTACCATCATTGTAGCATTTGGAACATCGACTCCGACTTCTATTACCGTAGTCGAAATCAATATTTTTACTTTTCCACTCTTAAAATCTGCCATTATATCTTCTTTTACAGAATTTTTTAATTTGCCATGTAGTACTGCAATAGGTACTCTTTTATTGAATGCTATATCTATTTTATCTTTAAGTTTAGTAACGTCTTCGAGATTTGTTTCCCCATCCGATTCGATAAGAGGACAGACTATATAAATTTGATGGTTTTCTTTGAGTTCTTCGAGCATGCTAGAAAGTACGGATTTAATATCTTTAAATTTTACTAGAGTTGTCTTTATTTCTTTTCTACCCTCAGGTTTAGTCTTTATAAGCGATATATCCATATCTCCATAAATAGTAAGTGCGTACGTTCTAGGTATAGGAGTGGCACTCATGTATAGAACATCGCACATTTTTCCTTTGTTTTGAAAAGTACTCCTCTGATTAACTCCGAATCTGTGTTGTTCGTCTGTTATGACGAGTCCTAAATTTAAAAACTTTACGTCCTCTTCTAAAACAGCATGCGTTCCTATTAGTAAGTCTATCTCACCATTAGATAGATCTGTTATTATTTTGTTTCTTTCCTTCTTAGACATACCACCCTTCAATAATTCTACTCTCATATTAAAGGGTGCAAGCATTTTAGATATATTGAAGAAGTGCTGTGTCGCTAGTATTTCTGTAGGAGCCAAAAGAGCACTTTGATAACCAGAGAGGTAATTGTAATAAATAGCAATTTCGCTAACAATAGTCTTACCACTTCCCACATCACCTAAGAGTAACCTATTCATCCTCTTTTCACTTCTTAAATCTTCGAGTATTTCTTTAGCAGATGTTCGCTGATCTATGGTAAGTTCATATGGAAGAGACTTTATAAATGCACCAGCTTCTTCTATATCTACATCCCTTTTTAATCCGCCTTCACTAGTTCTCGTACTCTTTAAGTAGTTTATTTTAAACATAAACTTAAATAATTCCTCATATTTTAATCTCAAAATAGCTTTTTTAATATCGTTTAAACTGTCTGGGTTATGTACTTTTCTTACCGATGTATCTTTATCTAAAAAAGAATATTCCTCTACTAGATATTCCGGTATGTAATCTATTAGGACCGGATGAGTATCGAGTGCATTTTCTATAAGATTGTGTAATACTTTTGAACTCATGCCATTCGTCAAATGATATACGGGTTCTATGTATGAAGAAGTTATTTCTTTAAATTTTATGTCACTCGCCGTAATAGTATTGTGCTTTTCATCGTACTCACCTATCACGGTTATAGAAGTTCCCCTTTTCAGATTCGACTTTAAAAAGGCACGATTAAATATCGTCACATTTACTAAATAATTTTCTATTTGTACTCTAAAAGATAACTTATTTAGACTTTTTTTTATATATGTTGCAATTGGCATCGATTCGACTATTCCGCTTACGACGACTGAGCCTTCAGCAAGTTTTGTAGGTACAACTGTATTATATCTGAATGGATAATAATCGATTAAATCGTTTATATCTTCAATACCGAGTTTATGAAGTAATTCTAAATTTTTAGGTCCTATGCCTTTAATGCTCTCTAGCATATATACCACCTAACAAAAATTATAACAAAGAAAGAAAAAAAACTAAACCAATTTATTTATTTTTGGGCTTAGTTTTTTGTTTTTTTAGATAATCTGTAATTACTGATTCAGGTATTGCAATTGTACCTTCCTCTAAGTATTCATTTTTAATCTTTTTTGTCTTCTTAACTTCTTCAGCTTTTTTAATATGACTTTCTTTCCAATTGCGTCTTATATTTTCATAGACAATTAGGAACAATACGAGCAATATGGCTATGCCGATCAAGTTAGAAGTTAGTACTTCTGTATCCATTTATCCTACTCCCTTTTATCTTATATTTCACTATAAGAATAACATATTTTTGATTAAAAATAAAGAGCTTTTCTAAGAACATTTTATTACTTAAAAAAATGTCGAAATTTTTATAAAAAAGTATTGACTTTAATGTTCATTTCATTTAATATATGAAATACCAATTCACTTTTACGAAGGCGAATTGGTGCTAGTATCACACTAGCCAACCCCTTTTTATTCTTTTTTACGAAGCTGTTTCTCAGGGGGGACAGCTTCATTTTTTTTGTATAAAAAAATTTGGCAAATCAATCCAAATTTTTATAATTCACTAAGTTCTTCTAAAGCTTCCTCGAATGTATGAGCGCCTATCACTTTTATGTCATAATTTTTTCCGTTTATGACTTCTAATGCTTCCTCTAGGTTTTCTTCTGGACAAATAAAGACATCTGCTCCTTCCTTTATAGCACCTAATATTTTATATTTTACTCCACCTATTTCTCCAACAGTTCCGTCTTTACTAATCGTACCAGTACCCATTATTTTTAAACCCTTAGTTATGTCTTTCTCTGTTATTTGATTATATATTTCTAAGGCGGTTATTAATCCTCCTGAAGGTCCTGATTCGCTAGATTTAGTTTCGACTGTTATATTGTATTTTGTATCATAATCAGAAATAGTAACAATCCCTATTCCGGCTTTCGTAGTTCCGTCTACATCTATCAAGGTAATCTCGTCGGTATATTGTTTACCATCTCTTAAATATTCTACTTCTATAACATCACCCGCTTTTTTATCCATAATATACTCTTGGAATTCGCTTAGTGATGAGTACTCTTCTCCATCCACTTTCAGTATCTCATCTCCACTCTTTAAGTTAGTCTTAGCATCTTCTAAAATAAATGTGACGATGTTATGGACATTCGATTCACTGTAATCGATACCCGCTTTGTTATATGCGACATACTCTGCATTGCTAATTGCTTCTTGCATATAAACCTTATCTATAGCGATCGTCTCGTCTAAATCGTCTCCATCATATGTGATATCTTCAGTTGGAACGATATCCCAGTTCGGTATTATATATGATAGTGCTAAAAAAGGTAGAGACCCCCTTACCATACTTACGTAAGTCATACTAAACGAGCCTTCTTCTTCGTAAGTATTATCACCACTTACTCTCTCTGTCATGTTGACTGAGCCACCAGGCGTATAAATAGCATAAGGTAATTCATAAGTCATCACGAAATAAAAGATGACTAAGAATATCAAAAATTTCCAATTTTCTTTAAAAAACATCTTTATTTTATCTAACATTTTATTCACCATGTTAATATTATATCAAAAATGTGTAATTTATGAGAAATTTTTGATATTCTTTCATATATTTAACTGATGAAAAAAAATTTAAATAGAATAACACTTTTCCTACTACTTACAGTATTTATAATGATATTTAAGTATAACGATATAGTAAAAGAAGCTGTATTATCGTCGATGGATTTATGGCTTAAGAGTTTAGTACCTTTTATGCTTCCAATGTATGTAATTACAGATTTACTTTTAAATTATGGACTAGGAAATATCTTATTTAAAATATTTCATAAGAACTATCCATTTTTAATTATGATAAGTTTGTTCATGGGAACACCTACTAATGCGAAATACATAAGAGATTTTTACGATTCCGGATACATAGACTTAGAAACCTCTAACTGGCTACTTTTGTTTTCATATTCACCTAATCCTCTTTTTATAATAGGTATTGCCCCTACTTTTCTAATAGCTCTAAAACTTTTAGGATATCTTTACATCTCAAATGCCCTAATCGCTCTATTTAGTAAAAGATTTTTTAATATAAGTAACAGTAAACCCAAATTGTTTAGTAAACAAAACTTTTCAAAATGTTTAGAAAACTCCATAAATAAATCTTTTAATATACTCATATTAATTTTAGGGATCATATGTGTATATGCCGTTATTATTAGATTTATAGATTTAATTATACCCAATTGCATCTTTCTCAAAACTATATTAGAGATGACGAATGCCCTAGCGATAATTAAAAATAGTAGCCTTTCTATCTTTCCTTGGATGATGCTCGCTATATCTTTTGGAGGGCTCAGTATTCATACACAAATAAAGAGTATCTTAGAAGATACTCCTATAAATTATAAATACTTTTTAATCGGAAGACTCATCGCTTCCATCGTTCCTCTCATCCTTATTTTCAATTAAGTTTTCACTTTTGATATCGACATTATTTATCTCTATAAAACGTTTAGTAATCTTATCTGTAGTCGTGTGAATAGATTGTACATCTTTGCTGACAGTTTCTAAGGACTTAGATAAGTGATCCCATCTCTCTTTATATCGTCCAAATTCGATTCCCAGTTTATTTAATTCGTTGTGGATGACTTTCGCATATTTATCTCTTTCCATATTTTTTATAATCATACTTATAATTGTGAGTGTACTCATGAGAGTTGTAGGACTAGTTATCCAAACCCTTTTTGCATATGCATAATTCAGTATTTCTGGATGATATGCGTTTATTTCAGCAAAAATTGCTTCAGCAGGTAAGAACATTATCGCTTGCGAAGAAGTTACACCGTCTATGATATATTTAGAACTTATGGCATCGATATGTTTTTTGACATCTGCTTTAAACATCTTTTCAGCAAGTTCTCTTTCTGTCTTAGAAAGATTTCTGTCTGTCATGCGTTCGTAATGTTCGAGTGGAAACTTAGAATCTATTGCAATCGTACCTAATGGTTCTGGTGCAAATAAAATAGCATCCGATATAGTTCCATTTGGAAGAGAATACTGAAGTCTATAAATTGCATCATTTTTCTCGCCAAACACACTTGACAATATTATATTTAGATTCGTCTCCCCAAATATTCCCCTAGTCTTTTTATCGGTAAGGATAGATTGAAGACTAATGATATCTGTAGATAGTCCATCTATCTTCTTCTGTGCTTCATCAATCTTGCTGAGTCTCTCTAAGACATTTGTAAATGTCTTATTAGTTTTTTCAAAGTTTACTTCTAACCTTTCGTTAACTCGGTCGTTAATCAAGTTTAGCCTGCGTTCGATGTTTTCGTTTAATTTATCGAAATCGCTCTGTAAAAACTTAGAAAACTCGAATTTAAAGTCTCCTATATCTTTTGTCACATTTTTTTCTAATGAACTCATTCTATCGACAATTTCCATATTGTCGTTTTTTTTAGTTAAAACGATAATCAACAATATTATCACAATGACTAATAGTCCGATGATTATATATTCTAACATACTTCCGCTTCCTCACTTCAAATCAAATTTTTTATTTATTACTACGCTTAACATATAGGCGACTAATAGCATTATTATTATGCGAATAAAATATTCTGGGTGGGTAAAACTTTGTATAAAAGTAACACCGATATATCCCCAAAAGTATACCATGAAAGGTTTAGCAATTAAAGATGCCGTCAAAAATTTTTCGTGGCTCATATTACTCGTACCCGATAATAGATTTATCAAAAATGCAGGTGTAAACGGAAAAGCCATCAATAATACTAGGTATTTGAGCTTTATATTGCCGAATTTTTTAGTCCAGTTGGATACTTTATTTTTACTATATTTTTTAAGTATATTATTCATTCTATTACTAAATACTTTTCTGCTAAGCAAAAACGCCATGTTGCACCCTATCACTGTTAGAATATAGGATATTAGAAACCCTATTATGTTCCCAAATGAATAAAAGTTTAAAGTTATGAATACCGAAAGTGGCAAAATAGGCACTATTGATTCTACTAATATGAGTATTGAACCAAGTATTGGACCGTACATGCCTAATGATGTAAGTACTGAATTTATAAATAAATCTATACTATTAAAAAGTGCTTCCATTTGCGCTTCACCAGAATTATTATAAACCAATTTTTGGCATTTAAAAAGGAATTAGAACAAATTATACATAAACTCGTCAAGACTTTACTTAGTTTTTTTAATGAGATTAGATAAATCTTTATGTTTCATGTGAAGTATTTCTTCACTCTTATCGCTCAAAGGACTTTTTAGGTATGAATCATATAGATCTTTTATTTCAGGATTTTGATAACAGTATAATACTCTGTTTTTGCTGTCATTTAAAGTATTACATCTCTTTTCTCTAGCGTCTTTTAGTTTTGGAATTGGCAAAAGTGGCTCTCCTCCTCCACCAATGCACCCACCTGGACAGTTCATGACTTCGATGAAATCGTAGTTTTCAGCTTCCGGTAAAAATTCCTCTAAATTTTTTAAACCATATATAACCGCAACGTCTATTATTTTTCCTCCAATTTTATAAGAAGCAGTTGTTATTCCACTTTCGATGTTTAAATGGAAATAATCTTTAGGAGGATTTTTTTTATTTACTAAATAATATAAGCAGTTTAGTGCCGATTCCATTACTCCTCCACTTCTTCCAAACATAAGCCCAGCTTTACTGCCGTGACCGAGTAGTGGATCGAATTCTCCTGGTTTTACAGTTTCTAGCTCGATTTCACACTCTCTTATCATCATGGCTAGTTCACTTGTAGTAATTATATAGTCGGTATCCGAATTTTGTATTTCATACTTTTTTGCAGTACATGGTGCTACTACGACACTGATAATATCTTCTTCTATGCCGTTTAACTCTCTAAAATATGTTTTAATAAGTGAACTTTGCATTCCGATTGGACTTTTACAAGTGGATAAATTATTTAAAAGTTCTGGATGAAACATCTCAGCATATTTCACCCATGAAGGACAGCAACTAGTAAACATCGGAGTACTCGCTTGCTTTCTTAATCGCGATAGTAATTCACTAGCTTCTTCCATGATTGTCACATCGGCTCCAAATGTCACGTCAAATACGTAGTCAAAACCTATTTTTCTCAAAATAGATGGTAAAATTTCTTCTAAATTAGTGCCGACTTCCATTCCAAATTCTTCTCCCAAAGATACCCTTACGGCAGGCGCTACTGAAATAGCAACTTTAGTATTTCCGTCTTTAACTAAGTTCAAAACTTTTTTATAATCGTATTTGGTACAAAGTGCCCCTACTGGACAGTTCATAATACACTGGCCGCAGTTTACACAAAGCGGAGAATTTTCTTTTTCATAAGTATGGTCTAATCCTACGATATTCTCACAGACATTAAAACACATTCCACAATTTATACATCTCGATTCGATTCTCTGAATACTCGGATTTTTTGTATCTATATTTACTCTTCTTTTATGATTTACTTCCATGTTACCACCTAGTATAATTATACAAGATAGCGAGTTAAGTTGCAAAACATTTTATAAATTGCTATAATTCTTAATAGAAAGAGGGATATATATGGCAGTAGTCCAAAACAAAAGTATTATTAGCAGAAACGACAATTTTGCTGAGTGGTATACGAGTATCGTCAAAAAAGCAGATTTAATCGATTACTCTAATATGAAAGGTAGCATGATAATAAGACCATATGGATATGCGATATGGGAAAATATTCAAAAGATTTTGGATGATGAATTTAAAAAGACGGGTCATGAAAATGTCCAAATGCCGATGTTTATCCCAGAGAGTCTTTTAAATATAGAAAAAGAACATGTCGAAGGTTTTGCACCCGAAGTTGCATGGGTTACACATGGTGGAGACGAAGAATTAGAGGAGCGCGTATGCGTTAGACCTACTAGTGAAACTCTATTTTGTGAACATTATAAAAAGATCATAAAGAGTTACAGAGACTTGCCAAAACTTTATAACCAGTGGTGCACTATAGTTAGATGGGAAAAGACAACAAGACCTTTTTTACGCAGTCGCGAGATTCTATGGCAAGAAGGACATACTATGCATGCGACTAGTGAAGAAGCAATAGAGGAAACTTTAAGAATGTTAAAGATATATAAAGATTTTCAAAGAAATTATCTAGCACTTCCTGTAATCGTAGGAGAAAAAACTGATAAAGAAAAATTTGCAGGTGCCGAAAAGACCTATACTCTAGAAGCTATGATGTATGACGGAGTTGCTCTTCAAAATGGTACAAGCCACTATTTTGGCAATCACTTTGCCAAAGCATTCGGCATTCAATTTTTAAATAAAGACAATAAATTAGAAACGCCATATCAGACATCTTGGGGTGTATCTACTCGCATGATCGGTGCAATCATAATGACCCATGGTGACGATTTAGGATTAGTCCTACCTCCTAAAATTGCTCCTATCAAAGTTGCAATAATACCTATAGGAAAATACGATGAGAACAGCAAGACTAGCAAAGTCATAAATGAGCTTGTTCAATCTTTAAAAGAAAAAGGTATTACTTATAAGATAGACGATAGCGATAAAACTCCCGGTTATAAATTCGCAGAAGCAGAAGTTAAAGGTTACCCTATCCGCATTGAAATCGGTCCTAGAGATTTAGAGAAAGATGAGATCACTTTAGTTAGAAGGGATACACTTGAAAAGATTAAAGTAGATATTAAATCTGCCATATCAAAAATTGAAAGCCTATTAGATACGATTCAAAACGATATGTATAATAGAGCTCTCGAGAGAAGAAACTCAATGTTATATTTCGCAAAAGATTACGATGAGATGAAGAAAATTGCCAAAGAAAAACCAGGTTTTATAAAGATAAACTGGTGTGGCGATGTGGCATGTGAAAATAAGATAAAGGACGATTTAGGTTTAAAATCTAGATGTATTCCTAAGGATGACCACGAACCAACAGGCCCTTGTGCAGTATGTGGCAAAGATGCTGTTTGTCAAATATATTTTGGCAAACAATATTGAGTTTGTACTAGTAAGTACGAACTTTTTTTTGTATAATAAAATTGGTGAATAGTATGACCAAAGTTAAAACAAAGACAGTATATAAAGTAAAATGGAAAAACTTATTTTCATTTATACTTATCTTAGCTTTTTTAATAAGTTTAATTTTATTAATAATATATCTCATAAATGTTTATAATGATTACAAAAAAACTAAAGAAATGGTCAGTTTAATAGATTCAAAAGTAAAAATCACAAACATAGTAGATGACGGTAACACAACTATTATAGAGCAAGATGACGAAATAAGTAAATTTGATTCGTATTGGAATTATATAAAATTGAGTCTAATCGAAGTAGATATGGCCAGTTTAAAGAAAATAAATTCAGATGCAATTGGTTGGATCGAAGTAAAAGGAACCGATGTGAGTTACCCTATAGTTCAGACTAAAGATAATGGTTATTATATGAACCATTCATTCGATAAAACTTCTAACAGAAACGGATGGATTTATCTAGACCACAGAAACGATATAAGCAAATTAGATGCAAACACGATAATATATGGAAATTATTCTCACTTAAATTTATTACTAAATAATTTAAAAGCAGTGTTCAAGTCTTCTTGGGAATCTAACGAAAACAATTACATTATCAAATATTATACGAATAATTATACTACACTATGGCAAATCGTAAGTGTATATAAAACTGAAAGTTCAAATTATTTAAAGATTACATTCGAAGAAGGGAAATTTAATGAATACACCCAAAAAATATTAGAAAAAAGTGAAATAGAATTTAATACAGGAATTAATGAAACAGATAAAATATTAACGCTGACTACAAATAGCGATAAAGAGAATATTGTAGTACAAGCAAAACTAATAAAAATTAAAAATTATGATAATTGATTTTAAACGGAGAAAACAATGAATAGAGTTAAAACAATAATTAAAGAAAACAAATTTTTCTGTTCAATTTTATTATTATATATTGTTACATCTATAGTAGTTTTAAGAGAACTCGGTTTTAATTATAATATAAACAGCGATGACATCAGTTATATTAACAGCGGTATTGAGTTTTATAAAAATGCTAGAATAACGATGCACGGTGTAATTTCTGCTCAAATTATGCCCGGACTAACATTCATAATAGCTCTTTTCTGTCATATGTTTGGAACTGGTTCTAATCTTATGATATCGTTAAAAATACTATACTTATTAATGTCTTTTATATCTTTTATAACGTTATATAAAATTTCGAGACTATATGCGAGCAAAATAATATCTAGCATTGTTTGTCTTTTTCTGTTTTCTCCAGATTTTATGTGGATGAACAATTTGATATTGACAGAAACTCCATATTTGATGTTTTCTCTGTTGACAATATATCACTCTCTAAAATTTATAAAAGAACGTAAAAGCCAAGATTACTATCTAATAATTTTATTCTATATATGCTGTCTATATATTAGACCTTCTATAGCACTATTGCCTTTTTTTCTAATAATCATATTGTTATTAAAGAGATATGATTTTAAAGATTTAATCAAAAAATGTGTAATTGCAGGAACAATTGTATTATTATTTTTAACACCTTGGATATACAGAAACTATGCAGCCTTTAATAAGTTTATACCGCTCACTTATGGTATAGGAAACCCGTTATTATTGGGGACATATCAAGGTAAGAACTATCCTCTAGATGAAGAAATAAATATTACAAATTGCATAAATGAAAAGACAGATGAAGATATTAATAAATATTTGAACAAAGATTATCCTTACGATAAATTTAAAAAATATTATTCTTTGTTATACGATAAAATTGTAGCGGAGTGTCGAATGAAATATTGGTGGGAAACTGACAAAATATCGATGATTAAATCATATTTAATTTATAAACCGATTATTATGTTTATCTCTTCCTTTTATTGGGATGAATTGTTTGGTATAAGTGATAGAGTAAATGTTTATATTCATATATTTGATTTTCTGTTATTTATTGCATCTTCAATTATCATTATAATATCCAGAAGACAACTACCAGAATTTTTATTTATAGTTTCGATATATATTTATAACGTCGCTTTGTACTCATATACATTTGCTTATGGAAGATATGCTATCACACTCTACCCGCTTAGATTCATAATTATAGCATGGGGATTAAATATTATATATAAATTTGCAAGAGATAAAATCAAAATAAAATATAGTAAAAAATTAAAAACCGTTTCTTAATTTGGAAACGGTTTTTTTACATTAGAGGAGCAAACAATTTTAATATTTTGCCAAATATTATATTTTTGATAGGAAGTTTTTTTAGATATCTCTTAGTTACTGGAGTTGACTTACTAATAGTTTCCTCTATATCTTTTTTTATGTCCTTTAAAGAACTCGTATTGTAAAGTAAAGTAGCACATTCGAAGTGCAAATACAAACTTCTATAATCTAAATTGATAGATCCAACGACTCCTACTTTATCATCCGATAAAAACATCTTAGCGTGAATAAAGCCAGGAGTATATTCATATATCTCTACTCCACTTTCGATTAAAACTTTGTACTGAGCATTGGCCATATAGTAAACATATTTTTTATCTGGAATGTGAGGTACAATAATGACAACCCTTACTCCTCTTTTTGAGACATTATCTAGTGCTTTTATAAAATTGTCATCTATTATAAGATATGGAGTTGTTATATATACATAGTCAGTAGCACTGTTTATTATGTTCAAATAAATATCTTCTCCTAAGTTTATGTCATCGTAAGGAGAATCTGAATAAGGTATAACGTATCCATCACTTTCACACTTTTTATTAGAAATATATTTTTCATAATCTATCTTATCGCGTGTGCAAGTACCCCATAGTTCAAAAAACATCATAGTAAGCGAATTTACAGCGTCTCCTTTAAGCATTATACCTGTATCTTTCCAATGCCCATGTTTAGTTACTCTGTTTGCATATTCATCTGCTAAATTTATTCCACCCATGAATCCGACTTCTCCGTCGATAACGAGAATCTTTCTATGACTCCTATTATTTTGGTGAAGTGCTAAAAAAGGTCTTACTTTCGAAAAAATGGCTGCATCTATACCACATCTATTCAAATACTCGTCATAATCGCTAGGGAGTGTGATAAGAGAACCGAATCCGTCATACATTACTTTAACTTCTACCCCTTCTCGCGCTTTCTTTAATAAAACATTTAAAATGCTTTGCCAAGTGTAATCATTATTTATAATAAAATATTCTAAAAGTATAAACTTTTTAGCTTTGTTTAATTCCTCTAACAGCGCTGCAAAGTATTCTTCACCTATTTTTAAATATTTTGTTTCAGTATTACGATATGTTGGATAACCACAAATGTTAAAGCAATAATTACTGATACCAGATACAAATTTTGATTCTTTCTTTAAATCCGATAAGACTTTAGAATTTTGAGTTAATTCTTTAGAAGTTTCTTTTTTATATTTAAAATACAATTTTTTAACCGACTTATATAGTGAATCCATGTGAACATACATATAAAGTAAAGCACCAATTCCTTGCATGGTGAGAATGAGTATTATCCACGATATCTTGTACATAGGATTAGATCTATCGTTCATTATAACTATCAAAAGAATAATGGTGATGATGCTGAATCCACCGAACACAAAAGAAATATATTCACTTAAAAATTTGTATATCATTACATAAATGACTATTTGTAATATTATTAGAGTTATAAATATGAGTGTTTTGCTCGCCCCAATTTTATTTATTGCATCCTTTACTAACTTCATGTACATCTTCCTTTATGAAATTTATTATACTAAAAAAATAGACTCGTGTCTATTTTTATCTATCGTTTGTAAGAAGTTCTGATTCATATAATCTTTTATATTCTTTTGATTCTCTTAGCAACTTTTTATGAGATCCTACGTGCGTTATTTTACCATCTTCTAAGAGCATAATTCTATCGCTATTTATGACAGTAGATAATCTATGAGCAATTATTAAAATGGTGTATTCACTTTTCATATTCTCGATAGCTTCCTGTATTTCACTTTGAGTTTCGTTATCTAGTGCGCTTGTTGCTTCATCGAAAAGTATAATTTCAGTCTTTTGGACAAGCGCTCTCGCTATCGCTAAACGCTGTTTTTGTCCGCCACTTAGGTTTACACCACCTTCTCCAATTATGGTGTCGTACCCTTCTGGCAAAGTATCGATAAAATCCGATAGACAGGCCGATTTGCAAGCACTCTTCATCTCTTCTTCAGTGAGATCATTTTTAACCAACCTAAGGTTATCCCTTATAGACATATTAAATATATAAGGATTTTGACTTATAATCGTAATATTTCCTCTTATAGAGTCTTTGTCTAGGTCTTTAATATTGATTCCATCTATTGTAATTGAACCCTTCTCTATATCGTACATCTTACACAAAAGGTTAAATATGGTACTTTTCCC
This sequence comes from uncultured Bacilli bacterium, assembly GCA_944350395.1. Lineage (GTDB taxonomy): Bacteria > Bacillota_I > Bacilli_A > RF39 > UBA660 > RUG11867. The sequence continues at coordinate 6,671 of CALVPA010000077.1, read as the reverse complement.
CGCTCCAGATTTACCTACGAAAGCTACAGTTTCATTAGCGTTTACCTTAAAATTTAAATCTTTTAATACGTAATCTTCTTGCTCATCATATTTAAAGTAAACGTTCTTAAATTCGAAATCGCCATTAACTTTATCTAAATGAATTTCCCCGAATTTTTCCTTTTTAAATTCGTCTGAATACATGATTGCAAATATTCTAGAAGAAGACAAGTTGAAATCCTTAATTTTTTCTAATAATAAATCGAAATAATAAATTATGTTCGGTACCCTCATCGAATAATTATATAAAATAAGAGCACTTGCAATTTCTAAATGGTTAACCGATATTAAAAGTACTAATAATAATATCAATAATAGATCATCTAAATCTAATACTACGGATTCTAAAAGTATATATTTATTGTCTTTATTTTGCATCTCATATCTGCAATTGTTAAAATCTCGTACTTTAGATTTTAATTCTAATATAAAATCTCTTTCAGCATTGAGCATCTTAATATCTCTAGCGCCTCTCACTATCTCGCCGACAAAACCATAGACGCCTTCATCTTTTTTTCTGAATATTTTATCTTGCTCATTATGCACTTCCGTCTTTTTTCTGACTATTAAATATAGTATTACAGTCATTCCCATTAAATATAAAAACACATATATATTTATAATAAATATAGCGATAAAAATACCTATATCCATTATTATGTTTCCCAAGTATATATTCAACACATTGAACACATCTGCAAGTCTACTAGTATCACTAGTAAGCCTTTGTATGAATACTCCAGATCCATTCTTATCTATAACATTATTCTCGAGTTTTAATATATCGCTACCTAACTCTGTCTGTATCTCGTAAAAACTTTCGCGATATATAACTTGAGTACATCTCCTAGCTATAAAAGAAATCAAATTATTAAAATTTTGTACTATGTAGATTGCTATTGCTATCAATATAACCTGATATAACGCGTTATTCGTTAGATTTACTATAATCTTAGCACTTAGTATAGGTAATAATACTCCCATAATTACGTTAAAAATATTTGTAATAACGTATAAAATAATATATTTCTTCTGGCTTTTACTAAACCGCCACGCAAACTTTAAATTTTTCCATAATTCTTTCATGAATACACCACTACAATTCTTTAATCAAAATATATTCATTTTGTCTAAAATTTTCTTTTTCATAGAGTTTAACTGCATCGATATTATCTTTAAACACTGCGATTTCTATAGATTTAACTTCTCTATCCTTGCACCATTTATAAAATTCTTCTAGAAGTGATGTAGCAATCCCACAGTTTCTGAATTCTTCTTTGACATACAGAGCATCTACATATGCAGTAGAATGGTGAGCAAAAGAACCTTTCTCTGTCTTTATATATCCATAAACGTAGCCGACTGGCTTAGAACTATCGAGTGCTATATATAAAACACTTGCTTCATCAGGATATTTATTTTTATAAAAACCATTTACTTTATAATCTGCTCTTATATTTTCATCATACTTTCTTTCAGATTGCAAAAGCATGGTAAGCATTTCATCACATTCATTAGCCGTCTCGTCGTTTACAACTTTTTTTATTTCAACCATATTACTGCCTGCTTTCTACTAAACTTAAAATATTGAATAAGTTAAATTTATAATATAATATTTTTTATCAAATGTACATTTAAAAATTATTATTTATTAAAAATAAAAATTCATAATAACAAATATTATGAACTTATACTTATTTAACACATAAAATTGTGTGAAAATTCTTAAATGGGGCGAAATGTGGGGATCGAACCCACGCATACCGGAGCCACAATCCGGCGTGTTAACCACTTCACCAATTTCGCCAAGAGCAACTATATAATACCAATAAATATCAAAAAATGCAACAATTTGCTATTAAATTTTAATATTTTGTTGTATAATCCTTATAGGATGTGATAACAATGGAAGTTTTAAAAAGTATTGGTGCGGCAATTGTAAATTACTATAATATATATTCCGATTTCATACACAGTATATTTAAAGACCAATTAGGTGACCTAGTAGAATATGTGTTAGATATTGCTATTGCAGTCATAATAGTAAAAGCTATAGCAAGCATTGCCTTTAAGACACCTGGCGACAACGGTTAAACTACTTTTATAGTAGTTTTTATTTTTCTATTCCTATCTTTGTAATTTTTATTCCCTTTACTTTTAAAGTATTTTTAACTTCTTCATCTTCTATCGTAGACAAATACTTATTTTCAAAACTTTCTAAATTTTTATCTAAAGATTCAAAAGTAAAATCATAACAGTAATCTTTAGTACATATATAACTTATTCCCTCTAATTTTAACTTTTCTATTCTATCTATGAAATTGCGCGTGTTTAGGTCACCAAATAGCAAAACTTTATCGTCGTTCGAATAGCTTGCACTCGCATTAAAAATAAACGATGCTGCAAAGAGTGAAAGAATAAATTTTTTCATGAGAAAATCACCAGTATTATTTTAAAGACTAAACTCTGAAATAAACTGGTGATAATTTCCATTAAAGTTCGTCAAATTTTTTAACTCCGTAATGTTTAAGTACGATATACGCGAATATCGCTAATATTACTTCAAATAGAAGATTTAAACCGATTAGTACATTTGCGCTTATAGAATCTACAAATCTGAAATAAACTATGAGCGATATAGCTGGTATAATCATACCGACTAGAACGGATAAGACTGAACTAGCACTCTGCTTAACTACTTCTGTTTCTGAAGTAAACTCAAGTTTTGGGTATCTCAAATTTATTAAGAGTCCTATTATAGCCATGAGTGTAGGATAAACTATTGCAAACCCTATTAAATATAGACTCATGACGTTATATAATTCGAATCTCACTATAAATATGAGAGAGCTTATAAAAAGTAGCGGAATTACTATGACATTGCTCATCATTATCTTAGAATTAAATATTTGCATAGGAGAAAGAGGAAGAGTTTTTAAAAGTTCTATTTTCTTTCCCTCTAAAGATATACTACTCGCAGTTATCTGGGCTGTTGAAGCCATGAAGAGTAATATTATTAGATATATTTGTGGCAAGTAAGTTAGAATTTTATCTAAACTTATGTCAGCGCCATCTCCGTTTATAATCAAATTCATTGTTCCTTCTAAATTAATACACATGCCTACTGTTACAATCAAAAGTAAAATGATTCCAAATATAGTATTAAATAAATACATGGGCGATGAAAAATATTTCTTTAACTCTTTATTCAAAAGTGATTTAAACTTAGAATTAGACTTAATGCTTAATTCTTTAAGTTTAGTTTTCTTTTTAGTAAATACTTCTTTAGACTCATTAATAACTCTATCGTATCCGTAGCTAAACACATATATGAATAATGCGAATGGTATGAGGTTTAGTACGATTAGTCCGATAAGATTTATAACATCAAAATTTTGAATCAAATTTATATAGAGGCCTATAGGGAGATATATCTTGCTGATTATGTCGTTAATGCTCGTCGCTGATGAAACTATGTCGTTTAAGAAACCTTCCATATTGAAAGATACATACATTATGATAAATACGAGTGCAAATGATAATATAATCTGCGCAAGATTTTTGTTTTTTGATTTAGTCGAGAAAAATTTCACAACATAGCCGATTACACAGGCAATTATCGTCGGAATTATAGGAAGTAAAATCAAGAATAATACCGAAATTAAATAGAAGTACACCGATGGCGATTCTAAGAGAATGTATTTTAAATAAGCAGGCAATAAGAATAACAGTTCGAACATGTACTCGAAGAGCATCAGTTTAATAATTCTAGCTGCTAATATATATTTTTTCTCAATGGGTAGAGAAAATAGCAAATTGTTGTCTTTCGCATCGAATAAGATCCCCTGAGATTTATATAATCCTTGTGATAGTAAGACGAGCACGATGAATATAGAAAACATAGACAATAATATATAAGTTAAATTTACATCATAAAGGGCATCTCCAAAAAATGATGCATAATAATACATAGAATAGAACACCATCGCGCATAATATTAATGGAAAAAGAATTTTACTAATACCCTCTTTTTTCGTCTTAAATTTAAATATGTTCATGTCACCTTTAGTGATGACTTTTAAAAGTGAGAATAACTTCTTCATAATATCTATCCCTTAATATCTTCGTCTAGTTCTAGGAACACTTTTTCTAAAGATTTGTCTCCCTTTATCTCTTTCATCGTACCAGATGCGACTATCTTCCCATTTTTTATGATTGCCACTTTATCGCAAAGTTTTTCAGCAACTTCGAGAATATGAGTCGAGAAAAATACACAAGCACCTTCTTTGGTCATCTCTTTCATGACGTTCTTTAAATCGAAAACAGCCTTTGGATCGAGTCCTACGAATGGCTCATCTAATACTATTACTTTTGGATTGTGCGCTAGTGCGGCAATTAAAGCAATTTTCTGCTTCATGCCGTGTGAAAGAGACCCTATTTCATCGTTTAATTCTTGAGATATTTCGAACATTTCCGAATACTTCTTTATATTTTTTTCTCTAGTTTTCTTATCTACTTCATATATGTCACATATAAAATTTATATACTCTATAGCTTTTAGATTATCGTATAGCTCAGGATTATCTGGAATATATGCCATCTCTTTCTTGCATGCGATAGGGTCTTCCTTAATTGATTTTCCATCTATTAACACATCGCCACTATCGAAGTTTAGTATTCCCATCATAGACTTGATAGTAGTTGTCTTACCAGCACCATTATGTCCAATGAAGGCGAATATTTCTCCACTATTTACTGTTAAACTTACATTATCTACAGCTTTTTTACTTCCGTTATAAATTTTAGTTAAATTTTTAATTTCGATCATTTTACCACCTATAAACCTTTTCCTTACCAAGAGTATATCACCTTTTACATCTTTTAAGAATACTATTTCGCACATTTATTCAATTTGGATTCAATTAAATATACAGATATAAAACCTATCATAAAGTACACAACTGAAATAAAGAACTCAAACAAAGTATAAGTGTTATCTAGTACATTCAAAAATAGAATAAATATAGAAAAAATAGAAAAACCGATTATCGTTAAATGAGTAATTTCAGAATGGTATTTGAATAGATAATTTATCACTTTACTTATGAGTACTATACCTATAGTCATACCTATAAAAAATGGAAATAATACTAGTAACGAATTAGCTACATCTGTAAGTGTACTCAAATTAGATAGTGAAGTTATAATCGTATCGTAGTATCCAATTAGCATCAAAACTGCTGTTCCACTTATGCCGGGTACAATTGTGCTTATAGCATCCAATATTCCACATACGATTAACGATATAAAAGTTTCAAAGTCTAAAGTTTGGAAACCTGTACTGCTTTGGTAATCGAGTGTCATTAGTCTTATTAAAATAAATACAACTAAAACGGAAACAATTACATGCTTCATGGATATACTTCTTTTCTTAACGTCACTTACGAGAGATGGTATGCCAGAAGCCATCATTCCCATAAAAAACATCATCGTGTATACGTAGAAGTTATCTAATAAATATTTTATACCACTACTTCCAAATATTATGGATAAAAAAATTCCTACCCCTATTATACACATGAACTTTATATTTTTTTTAAATGATTTGATAGAACTCAATGATTCAATTATAGTTTCATAAACTCCGAACATCATGGCTAGTACTGCTCCACTTACACCCGGTATGATTTTACCGAGTCCGATTATTATGCCTTCAAAAAATAATTTAATTTTCACACTATCACCTATATTAAATATATAAAAAAAGAATAAAAAAAAGAAAAATAGTCATCTATTTTTCTAAATTTATTTAACGAGTAGTGTCTTTGTACCACTCATCTCTTTTGGAAGTGGTAAATCCATATAATCTAAAATCGTTGGAGCTACTTCAGTAAGTTTTCCATTTCTTAAGCCTACAGATTTATCAGTCACAATAAAAGGGACTGGAAAAAGTGAGTGAGTCGTCACTGGATTACCATTTTCATCTATCATATAGTCAGAGTTCCCGTGGTCACTTAGTAAAAATACTGTATAACCTTTTTCTTTAGCTCTATCCAAAACTTCTTTTAAATGTCCGTCTAACACCTCGAGTGCTTTTACGACAGCATCTAAATTTCCTGTATGTCCTACCATATCTGGATTAGCATAATTCATAAGTATAAAATCGTATCCCTTATCTAACGCTTTGAGACATGTTTCAGTAACCCCGCTAGAAGACATCTCTGGCTTTAAATCATAAGTTGCAACCTTTGGACTAGGTATTAAAAATCTATCGCATCTCTTTAATTTGTATTCTTTTCCTCCGTCAAAAAAGTATGTGACGTGAGCATATTTTTCAGTCTCAGCTATGCGCGCTTGAGTATAACCCAATTTAGATAGATATACACCGAGAGGATTTTCTATATCGGTAATTTCTAATAGGTGCAACGAATTTTTAGCTTCTTCGATCGGATAAATAGTTAGGACTTTAAGATTCTCATATTTTTTTATATCATATTCCAAAAAGTCTTTATCCGTTAGTACTGTCAAAATTTGTTTAGCGCGGTCTGGCCTATAATTAAACCAAATTAATGCGTCGCCATCTTCTATTTGAACTCCACCATTTAATAAAATCGGCTTTAAAAATTCGTCGG
>CALVPA010000076.1 GCA_944350395.1 uncultured Bacilli bacterium | reverse complement strand
TGTAGACATAAGTTTGATCCTTTCGATGTTTATTTTTTTATCAATTACATTGTATCAAATTTATGTCTTTTTTTTATATAAGAAATAGTATTGATGTTTTTTCACCAACACTATTTATAATACAACCCAAGGGTGAAGTGAAAATCACCCTTTTATAATGCCATTAATTAAAAGTATTTTTACAATAAAATGACTATATTTCTTTATTTTAATAATTTTAAATTCATTCCAATTCCGAAATTTAAGTGAATGTGTGTGTGTCAAAATAATACGAGAAGATATTCCACTAAGTGTAATTTAATATTATTTGAAATATTTTAATTTTTATCAATTACATTGTTAGTTACAGTGAAATTATTATTATAATTTTTTCGATAATTATAAATACAACTTAATGTGTTAAGTAACTTAAAATCTTTTGATTTTCACCAGCAAATGCTATATAATGGTATTGAGAGGCGATAATATGATAATAACGAATAGAGTTGCTAAGAATAATTTAAAAGAATACTCTAATAAAAATAATAAGATAAGTAGGGATATTAGAGATGGAAAGTTATATAAAATAATAACAGGTTTATATGAAACTGATCCAAGTACTCCCAGTTATTTATTAGCCGGGAGTATATATGGGCCATCATATATATCGTTTGAATATGCTTTATCTTATTATGGCTTAATTCCCGAAAGAGTAACTACAGTTACTTGTGCTACTTTTGATAAGAAAAAGAAAAAAGAGTACAATACTGATTTTGGTGTGTTTACTTATAGGGATGTTCCTATGCGTGCTTATCCAGAGGAAATAATACTTAAGGAAGAAAATAATTATTCATATCAAATAGCGTCGCCAGAAAAGGCCTTATGTGACAAATTATATACTTTATCGCCGTTATTTAATTATACTAAATTAGAAAATATGTTATTTAATGATTTGAGAATTGATGAAGAAGAGTTTAAAAAGTTAGATATAGGCAAGATTACTAAATTAAGTGACTTGTATCATTCGACTAATGTGAAGTTATTATCCAAATATATGAGGAGGAATTTAAATGAATAATATTATTGAACAAATGTTATCTAAGTACGAAATAAAAAATACTGGTGATGAAATAAATGCTTTAAAGGAAATAATTCAAGAAATAGTATTATCAGGATTATCTAGGGGAAATTTTTTTAATGAAGCTGCATTTTACGGAGGTACTGCACTAAGAATATTTTATAATTTAGATAGATTTTCAGAAGATTTAGATTTTTCACTAATAGAGCCTAATAAAGATTTTGATTTTAGTAAGTATTTTGTTTATGTCGAAAAAGAATTAAAGGCGTATGGGCTTAACTTAGAAATAAATACAAAAGAAAAGAGTAAAGAACCTAATATTACATCCGCTTTTTTAAAAGGTGATACTTTAGAGCTTATATTAAAGTTTTTTCCGAGTGAAGAAAAACACAAATATGATCATATATTAAGGGATATAAAGATTAAATTTGAAATAGATATAAATCCACCATTAGGTGCACACTATGAAGATAGATATAAACTGTTACCTAGTCCTCATCAAATTAAATTATATGATAAAGAATCTTTATTAGCAGGTAAGATTCATGCTATTTTATGTAGAGGATGGAAAAAAAGAACAAAAGGTAGAGATTTATATGATTATGTTTTCTTTTTAGCAAATGATACTAAAGTTAATTTAGAATTATTAAAAAACAAATTATTAGAATCGCATTATATTAGTTCTAATGATATTTTTGATATCAATAAAGTAAAAGAATTATTAATTAATAAGTTTAATGAAATAGATTATAATGAAGCGAAAGAAGATATAAAACCTTTTATTAGAAATGTAGACAGTTTAAATATTTGGAGTAAAGATTTCTTTATAAGTATTACATATAAATTAAAATAATATATAAGTGATACAATAGATATGAAGTTAACTTATTACAATGAATAGAAAGGAAGGTAAAACCGAGAATTTATATAATAATCGGCAAAAAAGATGGACGGATTTAGTACTCAGGAAGAATTGTATGAAAGAGTTAAACCTACTTTAAAGAGTAGAGTAAAAGATTTAAAGAGAATAGGGATAAACTATGTGCAAGATGCAGATGTGTGGAATTACTTAAAGAATAATGTTTGGGGTAAGAAGAGTAATTTGACACTTGGAGAAATGGTAAACGACATAATGACGGTAGGAAATAGTGAATTAGAAAGTTATATCCACGAAATCATAAGTAAACAGAAAAGAGAAAGAGAAACAGAGAGTGAATTATTGTGATAGATGAATTAAAGAAAGAATTGTTGGAGACTGTTAAGAAGTATATAGATAATGATAAAGATATAGAACTGATAAAGAGAGCTTTAGAGTATGCTTCTAAAAATTATGAGGGAATAAAGAATGTTGGTGGATCTGATTACTTTTTGCATCCACTTAGAACAGCGCTCATACTCACAGAACTACACAGCGATGCCGTATGTATAGCGACTAGTCTAATTAGCAATATATGCGTCGTAAACGATGGAGTCACCATAGATGACATAAGAAAAGAATTTGGTGATGAGATAGGGGATATCACAGAAAGTCTTTTAAAAATAAATAAATTAAAGTTAAAAGATAGCGATGAATCTAGTGCTATATACCTAAGAAAGATCTTAGTAGGACTCAGTACTGATGCGAGAGTAATAATCATTAAACTTGCAGGCAGACTAGATAACTTAAGAAATGTGTATACTGAACTTAGTGAAGAGCAAAAATTAAAGTGTATCGAGACCGAAAATGTGCTTATACCTATCGCTCACAGACTTGGTATAAATTATATTAAAAGTGAACTAGAAGATCTATGTATCAAGTATTTAAAGCCAGATATATATGAAGAGATAAGCGAGAATTTAAACGCATCTAGGGAAGAGTTAAACGGATATATCGAAGAGATGAAGGAAAATTTATCTGAGATGATGCTCGAACACAACATAAAATATAGGATAAAAGGGCGTGTCAAAAGTATCCACAGTTTGTACGATAAACTTTCTAAAGGCAAACGTTGGAAAGATATATACGATATACTTGCACTTCGCATCATCGTAGAAAAAGAAAGCGACTGTTATCTAGCGATAGGTCTAATCCACGCTAAATATAGACCTATTCCTAAGAGATTTAAGGATTATATTGCACAGCCTAAGGAAAACATGTACCAAAGTCTTCATACAGGAGTAATAGGTCCTAACGGAAACATATTTGAAATACAGATTAGGACAGAAGAAATGGACGAAATCGCCGAATGTGGTATCGCTTCTCACTGGTCTTATAAAGAACACGGCACTAAAACGATACAAAGCCTTATGGAACAAAAACTAGAACTATTTAGAGATTCTATCGAGATGAGTACAGATGATAATGAAGTTGTAAACGAATTTAAAGAAGCATTTGTCGAAAAGATGGTCTATGTTTTCACCCCAAAGGGCGACGTTATAGAACTGCCTGAAGGATCTACTCCAGTGGACTTCGCGTATAGAATACACTCGCACGTAGGGGATACTTTAGTAGGAGCGATAGTAAACGACCAAATAGTGCCTATAGATTATAAACTGCAAAATGACGACATAGTTAAAATTAAGACAAACGAGTCGAGTGAACCTAAGAAAGAATGGCTAAACTTTGTAAAGACTAATCAAGCCAAAAATAAGATAAAGGCATATTTTAGCAAACAGGATAGAGAAGAGTATATCGCACGCGGTGAAGAACTGATAAATAAAGAGATAAGACGTCGAAAGTGGAGTATAAACGATACTTTGACTAATGAAAATATAGAGAAACTCTTAAATATTTTGAAACTAAAAAGTTTTGATGATTTAAAACTTTGTGTGGGAACTTTGAGATATACTGCGAATTATGTGATGAGCCTGCTCGTAGAAGATAAGCACGATGTTACAGATACGATACTAGAAAAGATTACTTCTAATCATTCAGAAGTTAAAGAAAATTATAAAAACGATATAATAGTCGCTGGTTGTGACGATGTTTTAGTTACGATTGCAAACTGCTGTAAACCGGTGTATGGGGACGAAATAGTAGGATTCATCACTAAGGGTAATGGTATAACTGTACACAAAGCAGACTGCATCAATATTAAAAACATGGAAGAAAGACTCATCGAAGTATCATGGAATGAAAGAAGTGAAAAAAATTATACTGCTAGACTGCTTATAAGGACTAATAATATCAATAATAATCTACTCAGTATAGTAACTAAGAGTAGTCAAAGAAATCTCTCTATCGAGTCTATTAACACAATAAATCATGGAAATGAAGTAGATTATGAACTACTAATAAAAGTGCCTAATACGGATACTTTAAAAGTTTTTATGAACGACTTGGAATCATTAGATTTTGTAACTTCTGTAGAAAGGGTATCTAAGTAATGAGAGTAGTAGTTAGTAGAGTCAAAAACGCGAGTGTTAAAGTAAACGACCAGGTAGTCGGAAAATGTGATAGAGGTTTACTCATTCTCTCGTGTTTTACAGATGGAGATACAATAAAGGAAGTAGAATATCTCGCTAAAAAATGTGTAAATTTGAGAGTATTTAACGATGAAAATGGTGTAATGAATAAGAGCATATTAGATGCAGGCGGAAATATTTTATCTATAAGCCAGTTTACTCTTTATGCAGACTGTACAAAGGGCAATAGACCTAGCTATATTAAAGCACTAGGTGGAGAAGAAGCTAAAAAATTATACGATTTATTCAACGAGAAATTAAACGAATATGTAAAGACGGAAACAGGAATATTTGGAGCCGATATGAAAATAAGTGCTCTTCACGATGGCCCTATAACTATAATAATGGATTCGAAATAATACGGTTGTGGCCGTAAAAGTTTCTGGTTTTAAAAGTTTTACGGTTACATCCGTAAAACTTTTTATATGTAGATAAAAGTTAGTAGTTATAGTATAATTACTTTAGTATAGAAAAAGCTAAGGAGAAAATATGAGAGAAAATTATGAATTAAGTCAAAGGGAAATTTTAGATAAGTTTAAGACATCTTTAAATGGATTAGATGCAAGTGAAATAGAAAAAAGGCAAAAGTTATACGGAAAAAATTTGTTAATAGAAAAGAATAAAAAGAGTAAGTTAAAAATATTTTTAGATCAGTTTAAAAATCTGATGATAATACTCCTATTACTAGTGGGAATAATGTCTCTAATTTATGCTATTTTTACTGATCAAGATTTCTTAGAGCCTGCTGTAATAATAGGTGCTACTTTAGTAAACTGTCTAATGGGTTATTTTCAAGAAGCAAAGGCGGAAGATGCCATCGATAAGTTGAAAAACTATTCTACTTCGATGACGACTGTTAAAAGAAATGGTAAAGTTTACGAGATAGAATCGAAAGATCTAGTTAGAGGAGACTACATAATATTAGAAGCAGGAGATAAAGTACCTGCGGATGCGAGAATAATCGAGTGTTATTTTGCTAAGTGCGACGAATCGATATTAACTGGTGAAAGCATGAATACTATAAAGCAAAATGACGTTTTGACAGGGAAAAAGCTTATATCAGAAAGGAACAATATGCTCTATTCGGGAACTGTTTTAACTTCCGGTAAAGTAGAAGCGATAGTCGTAGCAACAGGAATGAATACAGAGCTAGGTAAAATAGCGAGTACTCTAGATAGCAAAGAAGAACCTATTACGCCTCTTCAGGTCAAAGTTAAAAAGATAAGTACGTTTATATCTGGTATTGCGGCCTTTTTAGTGACATTTGTCATGTGTTATGGTCTAATCATGGATTACACTCTTTTAAACGTAATTATGCTCTGTATTTCGATGATTGTAGCAAGCGTACCAGAGTGTTTACCCGTTGCCATAACTGCTACTTTATCGATAGGTGTAAGCGAGATGGCTAAAAAGAAGTCTGTCGTAAGAAACATGGCTGCGATAGAAACTTTAGGTGCTACAGAAGTGATATGTACCGATAAGACGGGAACACTTACGACAAATAAGATGGAAGTGCTGGAAATTTATACAGACAGCAAATTTATAGATTTAAGTGAACTTAAAGAACGTAATATTCTTTCTGAAATAATGAAATATTGCAGTAATGTGAGCGTCCAATCCAGTAACGAATTAGCGGGTGACTCCGTAGAAGTAGCACTTGTAGAACTGTTGAATAAATTGAAGATTAGTTTTGATGAAAATAAAAAGAGAATTATAGAACTTCCATTCGACTCAGAAAGAAAAATGATGAGTACTATTTATGAAAGCGACAACACTATTATCATGTATTCTAAGGGAAGTCTTGGATCTATTATAAATTCTTGTAAATACGTTTTAGTAAACGGTAAAAAAATTAAATTAACGAAAAAGATTAAAGAAGAATATTACGATGTTGAAGAAGAATTATCTAAAGATGCACTCAAGGTTTTAGCTTTTGCATATAAAGTATTAGATAAAAAGTGTGGTACTGACGACGAATACTTTAAAGAAGAGTGCGATTTGGTATTAACTGGATTAGTAGGATTAAAAGATCCAGTTAGAAAAGATGTAAAATCGGCGATCGAGGAGTGTAAAGAAGCTTTTATTAGGCCAATTATGATAACAGGTGATAATCTGGAAACTGCTTTAGCGATAGGCATGGAAGTGGGAATTTGCAAAAGTCACGATGAAGGAATTGTCGCTAGCGAGTTAGATGATTTAAGTGATGACGAGATTATGGAGTACGTGAGCAAATACTCGGTGTTTGCAAGAGTTAGTCCTGAAAATAAAGTGCAGATTGTAAAAGCATTACAAAGAATGGGTAAGGTTGTCGCCATGACCGGGGACGGAGTAAACGATGCTCCTGCTATGCGCCTTGCTAATGTCGGAGTTGGAATGGGCAAAAGTGGCACAGATGTCACTAAAAATGTCGCTGACATAATATTATTAGATGACAGCTATAAAACCATAACAACAGCCGTGTCTGAGGGAAGAAGAATATACGACAATGTTATTACCAACGTACTTTATAATTTATCTAGTAATTTTACTGAGATATTGATTATATTAATAGGAATGTTTATGGGCACTAACATTATCATGGCAATACACGTCTTATATATAGATTTAGTTGCCGATACTATTCCATCGATTACGCTCGCCTTTGAAAGAGCATCTAAAAATAATATGAAGAAAAGGCCCAACGGTCTAAATAAAAAAATATTTACACCTTTCTTTCTAGCATTCTTAATAACGTCTGTAATATTAGAGACGGGAATAAGTTTAATCGTGTATCTCTTATATAGAGGTATAAACCCTGAAATAGCACAGACACTAGCACTATTTAGTATAATTCTAAACGAATTCGTATTTGCGTATAACTGTAGATCACTAAAAGAGCCAATATACGAAAGAAGAATATTCTCAAATAAATATATGAACATCGGTACTGCGGTTTTATTAGTTGTTCAAATTATCGTTTTCTTTACACCAGTAGGAAGATTATTCCATTTAGAAATCATAAATATTGCCCAGTTTATATTTATTGTCATAGTAAACATTATATCGTTCGTCATATTAGAATTACTAAAACCAATATTGAGAAAAGTTTTTAAAGATGAATGATTAGAATTATGATACAATAATTATGAAAAAGAAAATAATTAGAAAGGTATTAAAAAATGGAAATTGATGCAAGAAGATTTTTTAAAAATTTAGATTTTGAAAATATGGCATATTTTTACCATATTACAGGAGCAGGTAATGGCGAACTGATCAGTGAAGATGGTCTTTTTATGAAAGAACACGATTTAAGAACGACGACCATTAGAATTAGTGCCGATATGTTATTAGATAGCGATGCTTTTATTAAATCAGAAAAGGGATACAATTTAAGAGATGCAAGCGAAATGGTCATTATAGGTTGTTATAAAGATGATGTAGATGATTTAGTACAAATAAATAGTGATGATAATTCTATTGTATGGACGGATGAATCGAGCTCAGTTTATGTTATACCTAGTGAATTTATAATTGGGTACATAGATATGAAAGAAAGAGATAGCGATTTTAAAATTAGATTGAATTCTAATTTTATGGGAGAAATAGATATAGCCGAGGACTTCGAAGAATGTAGATCAAAAAAAATTTAGTATATTTCTCTTCAATAGATAGAATGAGCGAATAAGTTTTAGTAATAAAATTTGTGATAAGGAGAACATATGGCATTTATAGAATTTAAAAAAGTTAAAAAAGAGTATAGAGGAGAAGTTAACGTTTTAGCAGTCAATAACTGTTCTTTTGAAATCGAAAAGGGAGAACTAGTCGTAATATTAGGTCAAAGTGGTGCAGGAAAAACTACTATTTTAAATATGCTTGGTGGAATGGATAGTCCTACTGCAGGCGAAATCATAGTAGATGGAAAGAGATTAGACAAATTTAAAAATAAGGAACTAATAAATTATAGGAGAAACGACATAGGATTTGTATTTCAATTCTATAACTTAATCGTCAATTTGACGACTTTAGAAAATGTAGAACTTGCTTGTCAACTTTGTAAGGATGCACTAGATCCAAAGGAAATATTAAAATCGGTGGGTCTAGAACACAGGCTTAAGAATTTTCCTTCACAGTTATCGGGTGGAGAGCAGCAAAGAGTCGCAATCGCTAGAGCTATCGCTAAAAATCCTAAAATTCTTTTATGTGACGAACCTACTGGAGCTTTAGATTCTAAAACAGGTCAGAAGATTATAGATTTGCTCATTAATACTTGTAAAAAAATGGGAATGACTACAGTCATAATAACTCACAATTCTCAGATTGCTGAGATTGCAGATAAGATCATAACGATTAAAAATGGTACTGTAGATAATGTCAGATTAAATGATCATCCTAAACTTGCAAATGAAATAGAGTGGTGACGTTATGTTATTTAAGAACACTTTAAAAAAAGTTAAAAAATCTTTTGGGCGATTTTTTTCTCTAATGTTTATAATACTATTGGGAGTCGGATTTTATACTGGTATAAGGATGAGCATACCGAACATTAAGACTACTCAGAACGAGTATTATGATGATACTAAGCTCATGGATTTGAAAATGCTAAGTTCTGTGGGTTTCGATGACGATGATATAAATTACATATCAAACATAGAAGGCGTAAAAAGTGCTTATGGTTCTTACTCAAAGGAAGTTTTGGTAAACGAAAATGTAGTCAAAATACATGCGATAATAGACGATATCAACGGATTTTCATTGAAGAACGGAAGAATGCCTAATTCTAATAACGAGTGTCTAGCAGATGAGCGATTCTATAAAGTGGGAGACGAAATCGATGTAAGCGAAGAGTATAGAGATAATTTAAAAGAATCGCACTTTAAAGTTGTAGGTACTATCGACTCGCCACTTTATTCTACTAGTGACTATGGAAGCGCTAACATAGGAAATGGTAAGATATATTCGTTTATTTTTGTACCAAAGGAAGTCTTCGATTACAGTGCTTATACGGAAAGTTATTTGCTAATAGATAAAGATGAAAGTGATGTTCCATATAGTGATTCTTACGAAGAAAAGATAGAAAATACTAAGGAAAATATAGAAAATGCTTCATCTAAAAGAATCGATGAGAAAATCAAAAGTATAATTCATGATGCTTATGGAGACATCGATTTAAGTCTAATAGATGTATCCCTTTTGCCAAAAATCGAATGGTATGTTCAAGATAGAAAAGATGTCATTCCTACATATGCCATTTTGGATAGCCAGTATTCACAGGTAGTAACTCTTGCCAATATTATTCCGTTATTCTTCGTCTTAATCGTCATTCTGATGACATCAAATACGATGAAAAGAATGGTCGTAGAAGAAAGAGGAGAGATGGGTACTCTCTCGTCACTAGGAGTGACAAACGGCAGAATTATTTTAAACTATTTATTATATGTCTTAACAGCTACATTAATAGGATCCATTTTAGGGTATTTCCTCGGAACTATATTTTTGCCGGGTTTAGTACACGGATGTTTCAATGTCATTTTTCCAGACATAAAGTATAGATTCGATCTAATTTTGTTTTTAGAGTGCATACTAGTTTCGTGCGCACTCATGTCGTTTGTCACAATTCGAGCATGCAGAAAAGAGTTAAGGCAAAAGCCAGCGGATTTGCTGAGACCTGTTTCACCTAAAAGTGGCAAAGTCGTACTTTTAGAGAGAATAAGTTTTCTGTGGAAGAGATTATCATTTTCTTCTAAGATTACAGCGAGGAACATTTCTAGATATAAAAAAAGAGTATTTATGACTCTCATCGGGACAGCGGGTTGTACTTTTTTAATACTCATCGGTTTTGCTATTAAAGACAGCATAAATACGATTGGTGATAAGCAGTACGGAGAGTTATTTAAATACGAGAATTTCATTGTACTAAATGGAGAAGTAGATGCTTTAAATGATGATTTAAAAAACGAATTTGAAGGTCTTATCACAGATCCTCTTCTTATAAACCAGTCATCTTACAAAGTATCGACAAACGATGAGAACGATTTAGATGTATATATGATTGTACCTAGTGAAGAAGATAAATTTTATGATTACTTTACATTGAGAGATTTAGACGGTAATGCACTTACATTGGACGATAAAGGGGTAGTAATAACTCCTAAAATTGCCGAGCGAACAAATGCAAGCGTAGGCGATGAAATAACTGTAAAGTCTTCATCGAATAAAGAATATAAACTAAAGGTTGAAGGAATTACTGAAAACTATGTATCTAATTATATATATATAGATAAAAAGCTTTACGAAGAAATATTTGGTAGTAGTGCTAAATACAACATAGTAGTATCCAAAAATGAATCTGATAAAGACGACGTAGTTACCGAACTACTGAAATATGATGATATACTCAGCATAAGTTTTTCGAACGATTTACTTAAGACCGCGAACGAATATGTAGGAGGATTAAACAATATTGTGGTATTACTCGTCATAATATCGTCATTTCTAGCATTTACTGTCCTATACAATTTGACATCTATAAACATTAATGAAAGAACTAGGGAGATAGCGACTCTCAAAGTACTAGGATTTAGAGATAACGAAGCGAATGCTTACATTTATAGGGAAACACTAGTGACGGTTATTTTTGGAATAATGATCGGTCTAATTATCACACCATTTGTGCACGCTAAACTCATGGAGTTACTAGAGACTGACACTACAGTATTCTTGACCACTATAAAAGTTCAAAGTTACTTTTATGCAGCACTTTTAACTCTTACTTTTGCAATAATCATGCAAGTAGTCACATATTTTAAACTGAAAAAGATAGATATGATAGAGTCTTTGAAGGCCGTGGAATAATTTATTCGTTTAAACGTATCAAATATCAAAATCAGTACACACTACTAATGGTGATGATATGCTTAAAAATATGAGTGATAAGAATAAATGTGCTGATATAGAGTATTCGGACGACTATAATGCACTTATGAGTGGTATTACTAATCCTTACTGTTATAATTTTGGAAAAGTTAGAAGAAGTAGTACCTTGGAAGAATTTAAGAAACTACAGAATAGAGTTAATACAGATTATTTTTACAAAAGATGATAAAAAATTTAAAAGTCATTTACAAAAATGGCTTTTTTGTTTAGAATTAAATTGGTGATCGAAATGCTAGACGAAACTAAATTATATAGTCTCATGAGAGACAAGTACATAAAAAATATAAGAGAATTATCTAAAAAGTGTAAAGTCCCTTACACGACATTAGTTTATATGTTATCTGGGCACGACATGCACGTAAGTACGCTTATTGAACTAGCTAAGTTTTTTAATGTACCGATAGACTATTTAGTCAAGAAATCATATGGAATAATGAGCTATACTGAAGATAAAGAGATTTTCATTCCCACTAGTAGTATACTGGAAGCCACACTGTCAACCATTATGTAATATCTTTGCAAATAAAATGTAAAAGTGTTATAATGAGTTTACAAGTTAAACTTAAAACATTGTTTTAAGTGTTTGAGGAAGAGGTATTATGGAATATTTAGTTTTAACTATTGGGGGACTATTCGAATTATTCACGTGGAGCGATTTATTCTTTTTCATCGCAACGCTTATTCTAATTCTTTTGTTAGTTTACATCATATATCTCGTTAAAACAGACGATGTAGAAATTCCTTCTCTAAATGAGACTATGCCTCAAAAAGAAGAAAAAAGTGAACGTTCACTAAAGGATATCGTAGATAAACTGGAGACAGATTACGATCCAAAACCCATAGATCTGAGCAAATACGAAGAAGAACAGGAAAATACTGCCATAATAAGCTACGACGAACTAGTAAAAAGAGCCAGTAACAACATAAGTTACGAAGATGAATACGACAGCGGTTATGACGATGTCGAAGTGAAGAAAGTCGATCTTACAAATACCAGTAACACTCAGGAATTAGTCGATTTGCCTAAGGCAGTAATGATGAGATACGACAGTGAAGAAGCATTTTTAAAAGCACTAAAAGTATTACAGAGCAATTTAGTTAGATGATTTTCTAACTTTTTTTAGTAGGAGGGTAATTTAAATGAAATTTTGTATTTTGACTTTGGGTTGCAAAGTTAACACTTATGAAAGCGAATATATAAAGGAGAGATTTGAAAATTCTGGATATGAAGAAGTAAAACTTACGGAAAATCCGGATGTAGTAGTAATAAATACGTGCTCTGTTACTAATCAGAGCGACGCTAAAAGTAGGCACATTATAAGAATGGCCAAGAGAAATGTACCTAATGCTATAATAGTAGCCTCTGGATGCAGTTGTCAAAACCATAAGATGAGTATGCTAGATTTAGGAGTCGATATACTCATTGGAAATAAAGATAAATCGAAGATATTAGAGTATGTCGAAGAATTTAAAACTGACAGAAAACCGATAGTTAAATTTTACGATATGTCAAATCAAGAATTTGAGACAATGTTTTTAAAAAGTGAAAGCGATAAGACTAGAGCATTCGTCAAAATACAGGACGGATGTGATAATTTCTGCAGTTACTGTATAATACCTTACATGAGAGGAAATATAAGGAGTAAAGATATAGATTTGGCATGCAGTGAGATCGATACTTTAGTAGAGATGGGACACCGTGAAATAGTCTTAACTGGAATACATACTGGTTCTTATGGAAGAGGAAAGGGATACGACTTAGTAGATTTGATAAGGAGAATCAGCAAAAATCCCAAATTAGAGAGAATCAGAATATCTAGTATAGAGATAACAGAGTTAAACGAAAAGTTTATGGAAGAACTAAAGCATAACGAGAAAATTTGTAATCACCTACATATACCTCTCCAGTCCGGAAGTGATACTGTCTTAAAACATATGAACAGAAAGTACGACACTAAATATTATGAGGAAAAAATATCAGAAATTAGGAGCATAAGACCAGATATAAGTATAACTACTGACCTTATAGTAGGTTTTCCTTATGAAAGTGATGAATGTTTCCGTGAAACTATGGACTTTTTAAAAAGGATTAACTTTACTAAGATTCACGTATTTCCTTTCTCTTTAAGAAGTGGAACAAAAGCGGAAGAGATGAAAGAACACTTCATCGATGATAAAATTAAAAAGACAAGAGTTCGCGAAGTATTAGAGTTATCGAATGAATTAGAAGAAAAATACTACAAAAAATTTATCGGAAAAACTATGAAAGTTATTGCAGAGTATAGTAAAGATGGCACATACTCTGGACACACGAGCAACTATATTTTAGTTAGATTAAATAAACCTGTAGAAGAGGGTAAAACAGTGGAGGTCACAATTACAGAAGTTGACGGTACAGTTGTAAATGGAATGGTAGAAAACATTGATTAAACATTAAAATAAAATTATACTTATAATGATAGGTGATAAATATGGAAGAAAGACGAAATTCTAGGTCGAGAACTTTTAAAGGAAAATATACTGATAATAATGGCAAAGAACATCTATTTACTGTAAAAATAGTTGGTAGATTAATCGCACTTGGACTTGCACTAGTCTTAGTTAAGGGAAGTTACACTGCTATCATAGGTGCTTCTAAAAAAGACGATTCTAAGAAAGATAATAATCTTGAAGATGCAGTATTAGATCAAAACTTAGAACAGATAAACGAGATTTTAAAAGAAAATCCAAATATGTTAAGAGAAGTTAGCACAAGCATTCATACGGTAGAATTTGGTGAATCATTAAGCAAAATAGCAGAAGACAATGGAAATACCGTCAAAAGAATAATGGAGCTAAACGACATTAAAGATAATACTCAAATAATATTTGCAGGTGAAGATCTAAGAGTAGAAACGATTAAACCTTTATCAGAAATAGATGCAGAAATAAAAATGTTAGAAAGTTATTTTTATGATTATGTATTTAATTCTAGCGTCGCAGAAATGGCTAAAAGTAGCACTCCTGACGATAAACAAGCATTGTTCTATAAATCTATCATTTATGGAAACCCAAAGAGTGAAGCAGAACCCGATATGAATAGCATCTATGGAATGTATATACAGTCTTATTTAAGTTTTCACGACGAAAATAAAGAGCAGACTGAAGAATCTAAACAAGCTTACATCAATACTTTGACAAGCCTTACTAAAGAAGTAGACGAAAAGATAAATTTAGGTGGCATGAATAATGTACTCGTAAACTATGATTTGTATAGAGTATACTGTATAAATAGAAGTACTGAGTATACAGAAGTGCAGGAAAAAAATCATACAATTTACGGCTAGTATGTGGCCTTTAAGAGACTTTACTTTGAAGTCTCTTTTATGTTACAATCACTACTGTGGAGGTAGTAGTACATGGAATATGTAAAAGGAAAATTTAAAAAGATTATTTTCGAATCCTCTAGTGGCAGCGGATATAAAGTAGGACTTTTTAGAGTTAAAGAGGCGAGCGATAATTTAAAAGAAGAACTTTCGAATCACACGATTACATTTACTGGCTATTTTTATGATTTAGTAATAGATGAAAATTACATATTCCACGGTAGTTATGTACAAAATGGAAAATACGGTTATCAATTTCAAGTTAATAGTTATGAACACGTTAAACCTGAAGGAAAAGATGCAGTAATAGAATTTTTATCGAGTAATTTAGTTAAGGGTTGTGGAGAGAAGACAGCGAATGAAATTGTTCGCATTTTAGGTGACGATGCTCTGGAAAAGATTAAAAATGATAAGACCAGTCTACTTTTGATACCTAAGATGTCCGAAAAAAAGATGGATAGCATTTATAACTCTATAATAAAATATCAAAACAGTGATGAGACAATTATATACTTAAATAAAATAGGATTTTCTATGAGGGATGCGATGACTTTATTAAACGTTTATGGCTTCAATATAAAAGCGATAGTCGAAGAAAATGTTTACAGTCTCATAAACGAAATAGAGTTTAAGACATTAGATAAAGTATTTTTTAATTTAAATAGCGAGACAGATGAAAACAGAATAGAAGCGTGTATAATCGAATCGCTTAAAGAGTTATCTTTTAATGCGGGAGATACATATTCTTATATAGAAGAAATAAGAGAGAAGTTATCGGAATTCGATATAATTTTAAGTGAAGAAGAACTTAGAAGTAAACTAGATATTTTAAATAAGAGAAAAGAAATCAAGATTGATGGAGATAAATTTTTCTTGTACAGTTTATACAAAATGGAAAAGAACATTGCAGATGCTTTATTCGAAATAAGCAAAAATGGAGCACATAATTATAAAAATTTAGATGAGAAGATAAAGAAATTTAGCGATTCTAATCATATAGTTTATAACGACGAACAAATAAAAGCGATTAAAACTGCTTTAGAAGAGAATATCACTATAATAACGGGAGGTCCTGGAACAGGCAAAACTACGATTGTAAAAGCCATCGCAGGACTCTATATTGACATGCACCCTATCAGTGAAAGAGAAGCTTTAAATGAAATAGTACTTTTAGCTCCTACTGGAAGAGCTGCTAAGAGAATGAGCGATTTAACCGGATTGCCAGCATCGACTATTCACCGATATTTAAAGTGGGATAAAAATACGAACAAATTTGAATATAACGAGTACAATAAACACTCAGAAAAACTAGTAATCGTAGATGAGACGAGTATGATAGACACCGAATTATTCGGTGCTCTTCTAAAAGGAATAAATAGTAATGTTCAGCTTGTAATAGTTGGTGACGATAATCAATTACCAAGTGTAGGCCCTGGTCTAATCCTTACTGATATGATTGCAAGCGAATGCTTCAATCACATACCACTAAGTAAAATATATAGACAAAGTATCGGCTCTAGTATACCGTATTTGTGCCTAAACATTAAGAATCACGATTTACAAGAAGAAGATATAGAAAAAAAGGAAGACTTCGCTTTCTTAAATGTCGATACACACTTAGTGAAGGACACTATTCGCGAAATATGTAAACTAAGCATTAAAAAAGGGATCGACGTAAACAACATACAAGTACTTGCTCCTATGTATAAGGGAGAAAACGGAATAGACAATTTAAATATTACATTGCAAGAACTCTTTAATCCTAGAAGTGACCTAAAAGAGGAAGTAAAGATCGGAGAAGTTATTTATAGAGTAGGAGACAAGGTACTTCAGTTAGTAAACGATCCCGATAACAATATATATAACGGAGATATCGGGTACATAGTATCCGTAGACACAAAGAGTAAAGATCAACTCTTAGTAGTGGATTTTTATGGAAATGCCGTATTCTATAAGAGAGAAGACCTCATAAATTTAAAACATGCCTATGCGATAACTATTCATAAAAGCCAGGGCAGCGAGTTCGATCACGTCATAATGCCGATAACGATGAATTACGGCAGAATGCTCTACAATAAACTTTTATATACTGGCATTTCGAGAGCTAAAAAGAGTCTAACACTACTCGGTAGTCCTAAAGCATTTTATATGGGAACTAATAATGATTACAGTCTAAATAGAAAAACTAATTTAGTTGAAAATTTACTGCATAAATTAAATTAACTGTTCCATACTAATAACAGGTAAGGAGCATGATATATGAAAAAAACTAATATGATGATTCCCCTAGCTATGATGGGAATTGGAGCAGGTTTAATGTACACATATTCTAAAAAGCATCCTTTAAAAACGAAGATGCTAATGAATGATGTGAAAAATATGATGAAGGACTCTCTATAGTCCTTTTTTAAAAATGTCTAAAAAGCAGAAAGATATACTTTTTTATATATCGGTTCTAGTCCTCATATTGCTAACATTTATATTGATCAGATTTATAAAATTATACGACATATTTTGTAAATTTTTAAGCATAAGTCTTCCTATATTATTTGGGTATGTATTCGCATGGATACTATATCCTTTATATAAAAAACTATTTACAAAACTTGGTAAGAAATTAACCATACTTTTGCTAATACTTACCTTTGTAATCATATATGTACTTATCGTTTACTCTATAATTCCTATCATTTTAAAAGAGGGTGCAAACTTTATGGATACGATAGACATTTACATCACAAAATTGAAAAAGTATCCGATCTTTTCTGATATAGAAAATTATACTAAGATTGATACTAATACATTTTTAGCATCTTGCAATAATGTCATAGCCATAATAGTAAATTTTGCTCTCATCCACTTATTCGGCTTTTATATTCTTTATAATTACGAACTTATCAATAGTTACTTAAAAAAGTGTATACCTTTAAGATATAAAGACGCAACTTTAAAATTTTTTAAAAAACTGAGTCACAATATGAGATTTTATATTAAGGGCACTCTAATAGACACTTTAGTATTATTTTTAATAACGGGTATTCTATTTTCACTAGTAGGATTAAAATCCTCGATAATTCTTGCACTTTTCTGTGCGATTACGAATATAATACCTTTTGTTGGTCCTTATATAGGGGGTATCCCTGCTGTCTTAATAGGACTTACGACTAGTGTAAAACTTGGAGTCATAACTCTAATTATAATTGTATTTTCTCAGACAGTAGAGTCGAATATAATAAACCCTCTCATCATGAGCAAATGTGTCAATATAAATCCACTTTTAATAATAATTGCAATAACGATTATGGGAAATATATTTGGAATATTTGGTATGTTCTTTGCTGTACCGATACTAATTTTATTAAAAATAGCGATAGAATTTTATAAAAAATATAGACTTCAAAATAGATAAGTAAGTCTTTTTTTTTATAATTTATTATGTTATAATCTATATAAGAATAGGGATGGTTAGAGTGTTTCAAAATATTATAAAAATTACTGATAACGTCGCAACAGTTGCAATAAATAAAGGCGCTAATGCCGTTTTACCTGATTTGATGAACATGCACGTAATATTCGAAAGTGGTAAAAATAAAGTGTTGGGAGAGGTAAAAGATATAAGTACGGACAGTGTCGATATAAAGTTTTTGGGAGAATTTACTGAAAGAGGTTTTACAACAGGTATCGTTAGAAAACCGAGTTTAGACTCTAAAACTAGAATGATAAACGAGTCTGAACTTCAATTAATTATAGGTACTAAATCTCCGGATAATTTTCTTCTAGGTTATAGTCCTTTGTACAATAACTATCCAATTTATACTAATATCAACGAACTGTTTTCTAATCATTTTGCAATATTTGGAGCGAGTGGTTCGGGTAAATCGTGCGGCGTAGCTAGAATTATACAAAATATTTTTGCTAATCCCGAAAAACCGGTATATAATGCGAACCTAATATTTTTCGATGCTTATGGGGAATATAAAAATTCTTTTTCTAACATAAATCAAATCAATTCTAATTATAATTATAAATTTATAACGACGAATAAGGTGGATGCTACTGATGAAGATTTAAGAGTTCCAATATATCTTTTAACTTTAGACGATATCGCTTTATTATTAGGCGCAACAGAACACAGTCAATTAACCATTTTGGAGCGTGCATTAAAATTAGTAAGAGTTTTTGCGAGAAATGATGAAAACAGTATACAAGTTAAAAATCATTTAATAGCAAAGTCGATTATGGCAATTCTTTTCTCAAACATGACTAGTGCTGGAAAAAAGAATGAAATATTTAAGATTATTCATAAGACTCACACACCTCAGTTTAACT
Organism: uncultured Bacilli bacterium; assembly: GCA_944350395.1. Lineage (GTDB taxonomy): Bacteria > Bacillota_I > Bacilli_A > RF39 > UBA660 > RUG11867. Next base: position 5,489 of record CALVPA010000076.1, on the reverse strand, counting down.
TTAACTCTCAAGTACAAGGAATAGGTTTTACGAGAAGTTTTAGTGAATGCTTCGATATAGATTCTACTGGACAATTTGCAGAGATGGTCCTCATAAATGAATACATTCTAAGTTTTATAGATGATTCATTAGAAGAAAAGATGCCTGTAGACAATCAATACTTTACGATAGATGATTTAGAAATTGCATTAAACTTTACTCTTATCAGTGAAGGCTTTCAAGAAAACAGTGCCCTGCACGATGCTTCTACTGTATTGATGGTTAGATTACACAGTTTAGTAAATTCTCCAAATAAACGTATCTTTGAATTTCCTGACTTCATAACATTAGAGCAGTACATCACATCTCTAGTCGTAAGACAAAATGTGAGATGTCAGATAATCAACATCAATTTAGAGGGTGTCGATGACAATCTAGCAAAAGTTTTAGTTAAAATATTTTCTAGAATGTTCTTCGACTTTGCTAAGAGTAGACCTAATAGAGCATCTATTCCATTCCATCTATTTTTAGAGGAAGCCCACAGATATGTCCAAAAAGATTCGGACGTATTCTTAATCGGTTACAACATATTCGATAGAATTGCTAAAGAGGGAAGAAAATATGGAGTTCTTCTAGATATAATAAGTCAAAGACCAGTAGAATTAAGTGATACCGTAGTATCTCAAATATCTAACTTTATGATATTTAAGATGACTCATCCTGCCGATTTACAATACATCGAAAAGATGCTTCCTGGAGTTAGTACAGATGTCATGGAAAAACTTAGCAGTCTTCAACCAGGAACGTGTGTAAGTTTTGGTAGTGCCTTTAAAATACCTTTTATTACGAGGATGCAAATGCCAAATCCTAGCCCATACAGTAGTAACTGTGATGTGGCAAATGCATGGAAATGAGAAGTTATCTAAAACTTCTTTTTTTATGTAATATTATTTTTAGACAAAAATAAACTTAATTGAAAGGATTAAGTATATATGGATAAAAACAATATTATTGAGTCTATCGCAAAAAGAGGAAATGGGGAGATTTATCTCGGTGTAGTTGGAGCAGTTAGGACAGGTAAATCTACATTTATTAAAAGGTTTATCGAAAATTTAGTCGTACCAAATATCACAGATGAATACGAAAGAAAGCACTGTTTAGATGAGATACCTCAGAGTGCACAAGGTAAAACCATCATGACAACAGAACCTAAGTTTGTACCATCTAGTGGTGCAACTATAAAGGTAAATGAATTTACTACTAATATTAAACTTATCGACTGTGTAGGTTATGTAATTCCAGGGGCAAATGGTTATGAAGATGAAATGGGCAATCCGCGTATGGTTAAAACACCTTGGACTCCAGAAGAGATACCTTTTGTAGAGGCGGCTGAAATCGGAACAGAAAAGGTCATCAAAGATCATGCGACTATCGGAATAGTCGTGACAACTGATGGTTCTTTTGGTGAAATACCTAGAAATGAGTACATCAGTGCTGAGGACAGAGTAATAAGTGAACTAAAGGAACTAGGTAAACCTTTTATAGTCATTATGAATACACTTCATCCTACGAATACCGAAACTGTAAGACTTTCAAACGAATTAAAAGAAAAATACGATGTTCCTGTTTTGCCTATAAGTGTCGAAACTATGAATGAAAAAGAAATCATAGAAATACTTAAGACTGCTTTGATGGAATTTCCGGTTTTAGATGTCGCAGTCAGCTTACCTGAGTGGGTTCACGTTTTAAGTAATGACCACGCGATTAAAAAAGAATTCTTAGAAAAAATAAGAGAAGCAGTAGTTACAGTGGATAAACTCAAAGATATAGATAACATCATGGACCACTTTAATGATGCCGAGTTCATATCTAAAAGTTATATAAGCAAGTTAGATACTAGCACAGGCGTCGTTACGATTAAGTTAGAGGCATCAAATGAGCTATATAGGGAAACTTTAAGCCAAGTAATGGGAGATGCAGTCCTAAACAAAGCGAGCATTCTCAAAATGTTTATGGAACTAAGTGAAGGTAAGTCAGAGACAGCATCTATTAAAGAAGCTTTAAAAATGGCCAAAAGTACAGGATACGGAATCGTATATCCGGATTTAAAAGATATGAAACTAGATACTCCTGAGATAATAAAGCAGGGTAGTAGATATGGAGTCAAGTTAAAGGCAGTAGCAAGCAGCATTCATTTAATTAAGGTAGATGTCGAGAGCACATTCGAACCTATAATCGGTAGTGAAATGCAGAGTAAAGAACTAATCAACTATTTGATGAAAGACTACGAAACAGATCCATCTAGTATTTGGAAGAGTGAAATATTCGGAAGAAGCTTAGATGTCATCGTAAAAGAGGGCATTCAAGCAAAACTATCGCTAATGCCAGAAGCAACTAGATACAAACTCAGCAGTACCATAACAAAGATAGTCAATAAGGGTTCAAACAATTTAATTGCCATAGTTTTATAAGAAGAATTCTCTTCTTTTTTTTCTTTAAAAGGTAAATATTTAGTAAAATTGACTAAAAATTCCAAATAATTCGCTATTTTGCTTGATTTTTACCTTTAAAGTATGGTAATCTTTGAATGTAAGGAATAGAAAATAGATTTCCTTATAAATATAAAATATGGGAGGTAACTTAAATGACAAAAACTGAATTAGTCGATTTCATTGCTGCTAAAGCAGGACTTACTAAAGCTGACGCTGGTCGTGCATTAGATGCAACTTTAGAAGGAATCGTAGCTGGTCTTAAAAAAGATGGAAAGGTTGCTCTAGTTGGTTTCGGAACATTCTCAGCTAAAACTCGTGCTGAAAGAAATGGTATCAACCCACTTACTAAAGAACCACTTCACATTCCTGCTAAGACTGTTGCTTCATTCAAAGCTGGTAGCAAGCTAAAAGATTCTTTAAATTAATGATTAGAAGACCATGACAAAATGGTCTTTTTTAATTTAATAAATTGTGATAGAATGTAGATGAAGAATGAGGGATTTGAAATGAAAAATGATGATACTGAAAAGCAAAAAAAAGCAGGTAATCCAATATTAATATTGTTTATATTTTTATGCCTTATTGGTTTTATATTTTTTGTACCAGAAATATATCATAAATATAATTCAGATATAGCAGATTTCTTGGGAATTGGCTCAAACAAGAACGAAAATGAAAGTACTAGTAATGAAGAAGAAGAGAATAAAGCTGCTAATAGTGCTCACTATCAAATAGGTAGCAATAGTACATTTTCTTTTAATGAATTAGAGTTTTCAAATATATCACTCAGTAGTGATCGTACAACACTGAGTATGAAGATAACATCAAAAGAAAATATAGATTTAGAAAGTTTAAATTACTATGTAGAATTTTATAATAATAGAACTACTTTTGTAGGAAGAAGATCACTTTTAGGTAAAGTTAACGGCTCTACGACTATAGAACTAGATGTATCTTCATTAGGAATCGATACTGTTACTTATCTAGTTATAAGCCATATAGATGATAATGCAGTACAAGCTTTAGAGCCAACTACAGACGAGTCTGGATTAAGTTCATTTTCTTGTACATATAAAGATTACAATTATACATATGATTTTTACTTAAGCAAACTTATAAAGGTGACTGAAAAATACAGTTATAGAAGCACTGATGTGGATGAATATGCGGAAAATCTTTTGACTTATCAGAAAAAAGCCAAAGATTTAAATACTTTAAATGGCATAAATGCTACAGTAGCCGAAAATAATAGTAGCTTTATATTTATTGCTGAATATGATTATAGCGAGGTAAACGAATTTACTACAATTGACGATAGACATTTGTTTAGCAAAAATGCACTAAACAACATCATAAAATTTAAAATGGAAGCAGAAGGATATGATTGTGAGTGAATACAAAATTTAATTTTACATTAGACGATTTTAACGGACCATTAGATTTACTGCTCCACTTAGTAAAAGAATCTAAAATGGATATTTATGAAGTTCCGATAGAGGATATAACTAATCAATATATAGAATTTATAAATAGTATGGAAAATATGAATATTGATATCGCCAGTGAGTATTTAGTTATGGCTAGTGAACTAATCCATTTAAAGAGTAAGATGCTTTTAAATATACGTGATGAGGATAATGATGACGCCAATCAATTAGAATTTAAAATTGGCACAGAAGAAGAACTTAGAAATCGTTTGGCTGAATACGAAAAGTATAAAGAGTTGTCGGAAGACTTTAAAATACTTGAAAGTAAGAGAAGTGAAGTTTTAACTAAAGTACCCGAGTCATTAATGGAATATAGGGAAGACGTTAAACTCAATACAGATACTACGTTAGAAGATTTAGTTAACGCATTTAATAACTTTTTAGAAAGACAAAAATATATGAAACCTCTAGCTACTAAGGTGACATCGAAGGAACTGAGCGTAGAAAAGAGAACCATTGAAATAAGAAAAATAATTACGAATAAAAAGAGAATAGATTTTTTTGAATTATTTAGTGAGCCAAATAGAAAATATTTGATAGTAACTTTTCTATCCGTATTAGAGATGACTAAAAATAAAGAGATAAACATAAGACAAGAAAAAAATTTTTCGAACATAATTATAGAAGCGAAGTGATAAGATGAATTTATTAGGAGTTTTGGAAGGTATATTATTTGCAGTAGGGGATGAGGGAATATCCCTTAATACACTTTGCGAAGTCATGGATATCGACATTGCTAAGGCGAAAGAACTGTTGAAAGAACTTCAAGCCCGATATGAAAGTGACAACTTTGGAATAAGAGTTAGTTATTTAGGAGATTCTTTTAAGCTTACTACTAAGAAGGAACACAAAGAATACTATCAAAAATTGCTCGGAAGTAAAGAAAGTCAAAGTCTCAGCGATTCAGCACTCGAAGTACTTGCAATAGTTGCATACAATCAACCCATAACGAGAATACTTGTGGATGAGATGAGGGGAGTAGCGTCAGGTCAGATAATGAGAAAACTCTGTGCTAGAGGGCTAATTAAAATAACTGGAAAATCTAAAATGCCTGGTAGGCCAAATTTGTATGGAACGACAAGCGAATTTTTAGATTACTTCGGACTTGCTTCAATCGATGATTTGCCTAAAGTAGATAATACTGTAGAAATTAAAGACAATGATGAAGAAACAGAATTATTTACTTCGATTTATAAAGAAGAAGATATGGAAACTGTTTAGAAAATATTGTTACACACAAAAAAATATGTTATAATCTTTTTGTGCTTGCCTTCGTGGCGGAATGGTAGACGCGCTGGACTCAAAATCCAGTGATAGCGATATCGTGTCGGTTCGAGTCCGACCGGAGGCACCAGATTGATAGAAAACTCGAATTTTACGAGTAATGTAAATGCTAACTAAAAATAGTTAGCATTTTTGTTATTATAGAAATAAAAGTTTTTAAAAAAAATACAATTTTTTTATATTGTATTTTGCTTTAAAATATATATATTCTTTAAAAGAAAATTTATATTATTAAGTAAATTTTATT
>CALVPA010000075.1 GCA_944350395.1 uncultured Bacilli bacterium | reverse complement strand
TCTGTAGCGCTAAAACCTATATAATTTAAGCCCCTAATTATCAAAATCATATCGGTAAAATTGTAGATACTAGTCGCTATGTTTATTATGATAAATGGAACAGAATATCCAACGATTTTCATTATTATATCTTTATTGGTGATATTATCTTTTTTTTCGTATTCCTTAATTCCGAGCACTTCTCTATTGTCTTTCATCTTTTTCTTTAGATAGAAATATGCTGCTAATCCTCCGAAAAATGCTCCAGAAACTGCTACACCTACTGATAAAGTTAAACTAGAATCTAAAACTTTATACGCTAGAAAACTACCTGCGATTATGACGAATACTCTGACTAGTTGTTCTAGAACTCCACCGATACTAGAGGGAGTTACTATACTGTGTCCTTGAATATACCCTTTAGTAACACTTAAATATGGTATAACTAAAATTGCAAAGCTTATACATCTTATTACAAAAGCGACATCTGCAATTGTATTTCCACCTATCATATCGCCTATTATGGCGGTCGCAATAAATTCTGCAAAGATAAACATGACTAAAAATCCTACTATAGATATATAGCCAATTATTCTCTTACCTATTATAAAAGTCCTATATTTAGCTTCATTATAGCCTAAAGTGTTATATTCACTTATAATTTTACTTTTTGCAGTAGGTATACCAGCACTGCTTATACCTAAAAATATCGTATATATGTTATATGCATAACTATAAAGGGCTCCGCCTTTAGAGCCTATTATCCTATAGAATGGAATTACATAGAGCATTCCCAATATTTTCGTAACTATAACAGCTATTGTAGCGATAACTGCCCCTTCTACAAAACTGTTTTTCTTCATAATACCACTAACTTTCATAGACTATCATTGCAGAAAAGCAGTAGATCTGTTCTTCTCCACAAGTACTTATTGCCACACTAAATTTTATATCGATTAAATCACTCTCTAAATCGTCTAAAAACGCATTAACTGATGCTTCTAAATCTTTTTCATGACTTTCATCGAAAACTTTTACTTTCATTTCTATCACCAAATACAGTATAGATTCAATCATAGAAAAAAATTGTCTAAATTTGTGACAATATCATTATACTTTATATTAGAATTTTTTACAAATAAAAAGGACCTTCTAGTCCCTTTTAAAACATTTTATCTACATTATTTGGCACTTTATCCGCTTGTATTGTCTTTATAATTTTATCGGTAGTTTCATCGCTCACAGGTTTACCTGTCGCTTTGCTTAGCGTATTAATAACTTCTTTTATAGTAGCTTCATCTTTCATATTACCATTAGATAGTTTTTTAGCGAGTTCGATTATCGTCTCTTTTTTGACTTTAGTCTTTTTCTCTACTTTATTCAATATTTCATCATTCACAATTAATTCACCCATATATTATATGAATCAATCTTTAAAATAATGTTCATAGTCTTTAATAAACATTTCATCCGGTGTTACTTCGAAAAAATCAGCTATTTTTACAGCCATTTCATATGACAATCGCTTATCGCCATTTTCGATATAACCATACATAGATGAACTTATACCTAGAATTTTTGCCATATCTTTAATAGTCAAATTTTTCTTTTGTCTGTATTCCCTAAGTTTAGTTAGGGGGGGATTATTCTTCATTTAATATTTCCTCCACTAATTCATATAACTTTATCATTGCAGTATCTTTTTCTAAGCCTTTTAAGTTTTTTCTCATATTCTTTAGAATTTCTGGCTTGGTGCAAAGTCTCTTAACTATGATTCTAAATTTGAAAAGCCATGAAGCATTTATCGCATATCCTCTCTTTGTCAAGAATCTGTAATTATCCTTCTCTTGCCCCCCTGCTCCCTTAATTAAAAGCATAGGTTTTTCGAAACAAAGGCATTCAGTAATAGTAATTCCCCCCGGTTTAGTTATGACGAAGTCTGCAATACTCATATACTCTGGTCCATTACTTATGAATCCGAGCACTCTGATATTTTTGCACTTGTGTCTTTCTACCATTTCTTCCGCTTTTTTCTTTAAAGTTTGACTTTTACCGCACACGAATATTACATCGGCATCGATTTTACTCTCTATTATTGCAAGCAGATATGGTAGGGTAACTATGCTGCCATTTCCTCCTCCACCATAGAAGAGTATGATTGGTCTTTTTCCAGAAAACTTAAACTTCTTTAAAATTTTATTTTTATTGTATAGGCTCATAGTATACTTAGTCGATACTGGAATACCAAAGGTTTTTATTATTTTAGGATCTATTCCCTTTTTTACTAGTGAGCGCTTTTCTTCATTACTGTTTACGATTAAAGCGTCCTCACTTTTATATGAGTCTAGCCATATTTGATGAGCCTTATAGTCTGTAACTATACTAATGAGGTGAGTATCTAACTCTTTAGATCTCTTTAGTTTACTGATATACGTTGCAGCAGTAAAGTGAGTAGCAATTACTATATCGGGATTAAAATCTAAGATTACTTTTTTTATCTTTTTACTGCTCACAACTTTAGATTGAAGTTTTGCACTCACTGAACCCACTAGATGGTTATCCGTAGAGTGATATATGATATCCCAAAGGGCTGGAAAATAATACATAGCTTTGTTGTAAAATTTGCTCGTAAAAGAACCCAAAAACCTAGTCGAATACTGCAATATATCGAGTTCTAGTATATCAAACTCTGAAGTACTAGAAAAATAATCTTTTATATAATTGGCAATAGACTTATGTCCCGTACCGTATGTTGCATACATTATCAAGAGTCTTTTTTTCATACTAACACCTACTTAATTATATAATATTATCTTTTTTTTTACAAATCATATTTGACTTTAAGAACGGATGTATGCTATTATTTTGATGGTGAAATTATATGGAAATTACAACAAAACAATTATTAGTCTTAGACTATATCAAAAAATTTATCGCATCACATGGTTATTCTCCTACGGTAAGAGAGATATGTGCTGGACTATCTTTAAGGAGTCCTTCTACTGTACAAGGCCACTTAAAAAACTTGATGACAAAAGGTATACTTACAATTAACCCTAACAAATCTAGAACTATCGAATTATTAGTAGAAAACGAATATTTAAACAAGGACGAAGACATAGTAAAACTTCCCGTCATAGAAGCAGAATTTTTAGATTCCTTGAGTAGACACTTTTTATCTCTTCCCAAAATTTTATTAGGAGGATATGATCCAAAAAAATTAGGTATATTCAAAGAGAGTGATAAAGTTATTTATGTAATAAATAGAGCATTGACTCCAAAAGATAATGATAAGATTTTAGTATCGGATGGAAAGTCTCTTTATATAACTACAGATAAATCAAATAACATAATAGGAACTGTAATAAGTGAATTTAAAATATATTAAAAAAAAGCAAGAAGTAAATCATTCTTGCTTTTTGGTTTGTATTTATAGTTTATTTGAGAAGGATAAGTTTTAGGTTTATTTTATATTATTATCACAACCATTCTTACAAATTTATGTGAATTTCTTTATATTTAATTTTGGCTAACGATCTCTAAGTCTTTCAACCTACACATTTAAAGTCTTTACTTTAGTCTACATTCATTTTAGGGTTAGACTTTAAGACCGAATTATTTATCTTTTTTTTAAGTGGCTTTTATTTTATTCTATTCTATCACCTCACTTCTTACACTAAGAGTATATAAAACTACTTTGTAATAAAAGTGTTATTGAAGTGAAATGTTTGTGAAATGAAAATATTTACATATTTACTAGTTTTTTTACGGTATCTATTCCTACGATGCCATCAGATGATATTCCTACTCTAGTTTGAAATTTTTTTACAGCATTTTCAGTATTAGTTCCAAAATTACCATCGACTGCAATTGGATAGCCTACTCTATATAACTGTTGTTGCACAAATTTAACAAAATTGTTTTTACTTCCAAGTTTAATCGGATTATTTTTAATAGCTAATGTCGTCATAGTACCTATAATTCCATCTACCACTAATTTAGAATTGTAAGAATTATTTAAACTCGTTTGCAGAGCTTTAACTCTATTTTTATAGAAAATATTATTTGTTAAGAGATATGGCTTAGGATCGATGTATGACGTAGTTTTTATTCCAAAATGGAGATGTGGTCCAGTAGATCGTCCGGTAGACCCCATATATCCGATTATGTCTCCTTTATTTAGAAAATCTCCCGCCCGTACTCTTATAGAGTCTTTTTTCATGTGAAAATAGACACTTGTGCACTCGCCGTGATATATATTCACATAATAACCCATAGCAGAATCGTATCCTGTTTTACTAACTACTCCAGAATCTATTGCTATGATGTAATCTAATCCTCTATTCATACCTATTAAATCCATTCCGTTGTGTGTAGGTCTACCTGGATTTCTAGTTTTATAATCGCTAGTCAAATAATGGTCTTTATTTTTAAGTACGGGGTTTTTAACGTCTAGCATACTGCTCATCAAAGCACCACCTTTATATTGATAGATTCGTAAACTTCTTCCATCAAGAGTCTAATCTCAAATTCACTCATAACGATTTTTTTACTGCTTAAAATATTTGTAATATTATCGAGCGCTAACTTGTATCTTTCTTCAAATGTTTTATCTTTGTACATTCTATTTACTGCTAATACGCAAGTCTTTACAATCTCTTTTTTTTCTCTCAAACTGAGCCAGTTTTTTAATTCTTTTTTTATCTGTAAACCTATAAAACTTATTATTGCCATTAGTATTCCATATAAAAGAGTATTACCGTACTCAGTAATAAAAGCTGCCAAACAATCAACTTCTTTCTATGAATTGAAACAGCGTTTTCTGTTTCCACTATATCATATGAAATTCTTGTTTTTATGCATAAAAAAAGGGCCTACTAAGGCCATTCTTAATCATTTTTATTTGTTTTTTCACAGTTAGGACAGTATACTCTATTTCCCTTTCTAACTAGTAAAAGTGAGCATTTTGGGCATTTATCGCCAGTTGGCTCATCCCATAGTGCATAATCACAATTAGGGTAATTAGAGCATCCATAGAATACTTTTCCACGTTTTGTCCTTTTTGCTACTATATCTCCATCGCATTTTGGACATTTTGCTAATACTTTTCTCTCCTCCTGTTTTATGTATTTGCACTCAGGATAATTAGAACAAGCTACGAATTCTCCGTATTTACCTTTTCTAATTACTAAGTCGTGACCACATTCTGGACACTTTTCACCAGTCGTCTCTGGAGCTTTTTTCTCCATCGTCTTGAATGCATTTTCGACAAGAGGTTCAAATTTATTGTAGAAGTCACTAAGAAGCTTGACATTATCGTATTTTGCTTCTGCAACTAAGTCTAGTTCACTTTCCATTTCGGCAGTGTATTTGACATTTATTATATCACTAAAGCATTCCTGCAATTTATCTGTTATCTCGAAACCTATATCGGTTGGAATAAATTTTTTATCTTCTACAGTAACGTAGTTTCTCGTCTTAAGAGTCTCCATAGTTTTGGCATATGTACTAGGCCTACCTATACCGAGAGTTTCCATTTCTTTAATTAAACTAGCTTCTGTATATCTAGGCGTTGGCTTTGTAAAGTGTTGTTCTCCTACAATATCTTCTGCAATGACTATTTTTGATTTATAGTTAGATAAATCTGGAAGAACTACGTCTTCACTTTTAGAGTATGTACCATATACTTTTAAATAACCGTCGAAAACGATTACTGAACCAGTCGCTTTAAACGTATATCCATTATTCTCTAGTATTATTGTCGTTCCATTTGCTTTTGCATCTGCCATTAAACTAGCTAAAGCACGTGCATATATTATGCTATATACTTTGTATTCTTCTTCGCTCAAATATTTTTTAACACTCTCTGGAGTTCTTTTAATGCTCGTAGGTCTAATCGCTTCATGTGCATCTTGTACGTTTTCTTTTTTCTTGTTTACTTTTACAGCACCAACGTATTCTTCGCCATAATTATTTCTTATGTACTCCATAGCTTCGCTAGTAAAGACATTAGACAATCTCGTCGAATCAGTTCTCATGTAAGTTATTAAACCTGTAGTTTCAGAACCTAAATCTATTCCTTCATACAGCTTTTGAGCTATCTTCATCGTTCTAGTAGAACTGTAATTTAACAAATTAACACAAGCTTGCTGAAGAGTACTCGTCGTAAATGGCATTACACCTTTTTTATTTTTGATCTTATTCGTTACAGATTCAATGTTAAAACATTTTGAAAGTGAATCTATTATCTTATCTGCATCAACTTTACCAGGAATTTTTATGTCTTTTCCTTGATACTTTTCTAATTCGGCTTCGAAGTCAGGGAAAATTCCTTTGATCGTCCAGTACTCTTCTTCTTTAAAGTTTAGAATTTCTCTTTCCCTATCCACGATTAGCTTTAGAGCTACTGACTGAACTCTACCGGCACTCTTACCATCGGTTTTTGACTGCATGAGTTTACTGAGTCTAAAACCTATTATTCTGTCTAACATTCTTCTCGTCTCTTGAGATTTCACTAAGTCCATGTCGATATCTCTAGGATTTTTAAAGGCTTCGAGTAACGCTGGTTTCGTTATCTCGTTGAAAACAACTCTTTTATAATTGGTGAGGCCTAAAGTGTCTTTTAAGTGCCAGCTTATAGCTTCTCCTTCTCTATCTGGATCGCTCGCTAGATATACGAGAGCATCTTTCGACTCTTTCTTTAATTCACTTATAACTTTTTTCTTATCTTTTAAAGGAACATAATTAGGTTTAAATTTATCTGAAACATCTATACCTAAACCAAATTTACCAGAGGTCGCTAAATCTCTTATGTGACCTTTAGAAGATAATATTTCGTAATCACTTCCCAAGTACTTGCTAATCGTTTTTGTCTTACTAGGCGATTCAACGATAACTACTTTTTTCAAAGTTATTCCTCCTTTTGTGTACTTTGAGTACTGCTCTCTACAGTACTTTCCTCTTCTTTCTCTTTTTGCAATTCTTCATATTCTTCAAAATATTTAAATAGATAATTGAAATAATCTTTCTTTATTGCTAAAGCACTCATGTTTCTAAGATCAGTTATTTCATTATTTATTTCTATAATTTCCTCATCTGTAATGCTTTCTCCCTCTTTAGGTATGAATTCTCCTTTAGAAGCACTGTAGAATCCTTTACTACTCTGCCAGCTATTGTCTGGGAATACTGCAAAGTCTGTATAATCGCTAAATACATCGTTGCCTAAATACATCCTCGGATCATAATCTATTCCAAATAAATTCAATATTGTAGGAGTGTAATCGAGCGGTGTCGTATACTTTGTTATTTCCTCGTGAGGAGTTTCACTATTATAAATTATAAACGGTGTGCGGTCAACTTCTTGGTTTTCACTTATGTCGTAATCCGCAATCGATTGAAATTCTTTATCACTTAAAGCATATGGATAGTGGTCTCCAAATAGTACTAGTACTGTATCATCTAGTATGCCTTTATTTTCCAGTTCTTCTAATAAATATTCTAGTGCAGTATCTACAACTTTTATTTTGCTTAAATATCTCTTAGTCGTCTTATCCACATCTAAATCATCGAAAAGCGATAAATATTTATCTCCTAATGTACTAGAATACATATATGGTGAATGTCCACTTACAGTAATCATATAACTTGCAAACTTTTCTTTGTCAATAAAGTATGGTAAAGCCGTTTCCATAAATGTAAGGTCGCTTGGCCATTCTTTATATAGGTTGCTGTAACTCATACCTAAATCCTTTACACCATAATATATAGAAGAACCGAAATTATTTTCAAAAACACTTCTATAGTAGTATTGATCCGTATAGTCGTGATATGCTGATGTGTAGTAACCGTTCTTACCTAGCATACTCATTAAAGCTTCTGGGTAAACGTTCTTTCTATATGTATTTACTGTACAAGTTGTCTCTATAGAATATAAACTTATCTGGCTTGTCATCTCAGATTCACCAGTTGCACAGTTATTTTTAGGGCTATAATTGTTAACACCAGTAATTCCTTCAGTATAAAGTTTATACAAAGTTGGATAATAATCTTTATACTGTTCACTGAACACTGCTTGACTGACTGATTCAAGCATTATAAAGATTACATTTTTTCCTTCAAATATTCCTGTATATTCGTTTTTTTCTGATATCGGTCTACTTATAAAGTAATTATTTAATGTATTTAAAGATGTATCATCTTCTATTTTTATTAAATTTTCCCATGCAGTATCATCTATATCTCTCGTCAAAGATTCCTCTTTTTCTTTATAATTGTTAGAGGCATAAACGGCTTCACTGCTACCAAAAGCAGTTGCTTTTACATCTAAAATAAAGTAAACCGTAGTACCGAAATTTTTAATTGCCATAGATGGATTAGAAGGGTATTTAAAAAGTTGCTTATTAGAAATAGTCTGATATTTATTTTGCATGAATGATATTTCTAAAGTCATATAGAATAGATCACATAATAATATTATATATATGATAATGGCTATATCTTTGATAATATTTTTATACTCTATTTTCTTATTGTATCCATCCCTTGTAATGTTTCTTTCAAATATCAAATAAACTATTGTAAGAATAAACGGTATATATAGTAAATGAGTTTTCAAATTATATGAACGTAGAAAGTCAAATATATAATCGGTAATTTTTGTTCCCTGCTCAGCATTACCTATCGACATAAATGCTCCCAAAAAGTCCATAAATCCCATCTGTAGCCAGGCGTAAAATACGATAAAGAAATTGAATATTATTAAAAATACTTTACGCACTTTATTATTCATATTAGTAGTCAAGAGACTTATTATGAGAGACAATATACATGAACTTATGAATATTCTTAGAACCGTCCAATCAGCACTTAAACTACCTAGCAACCATTTTACCATTAACTCTATTATAAATATATACCAAGTTTCTACTACGTGAGTTGTCCAAAATTTATGAATACCTTTTTTAGCTTCTAACTCTTCAATTTTTTTTCTTTTAAGTTTTTGCTTTTCATATTTAGATAACTTTTTCTTTTTTTCTACTTCTTTTTCTTTTACTTCTTCTTTCATTTAAATCACTTCCATTTATAATACTCTTTATAGGTTCAAAAGTTTTCCTATGTTTATCTAATATGCCATATTTATGAATATTTTCTATGTGCATTTTGGTTGGATACCCTTTGTGTTTTTCAAATCCGTACTCTGGATGAATTTTTGCTTCTTCGTCCATCATTCGATCTCGCGTAACTTTTGCAATCACACTTGCCGCTGCAATAGATTCGCTTCTAGCATCTCCTTTTATTATACTAGTACTAGGCACATCTAATTTTTCGAGTTTTACTGCATCGATCAAAACATGTTCCGGTTTTACGCTCAAATTATTTATCGCTTCGTACATAGCTTCTTTAGTCGCTTCATAGATATTTATTTCATCTATGACTTCATTAGATTTAATGCCTATACTTACACTGATTGCATCGTGCATAATTATATCATAAAATTTATCTCTTTTTTTAGGAGTCAATTTTTTAGAATCAGTAAGGCCATCTAACATGTATCCCTCTGGCAAAATAACTGCTGCCGTTACGACGGGACCATAAAGAGGACCCCGTCCGACTTCATCGACTCCAGCGATATATTTTATACCACTTTGATAAAGTTTCTTTTCATATTCGAGTAAATCCATTATTCACACCTATCGAACGTAATACCTTTCATATTTCCCAGTTTTAAATCGTTTATTATAAAAGTACTAACTTTATTGTAATCGATTTCACCCTGTTTGCTAATAGCACCGATTCTTTTAGCAATTTGAGCATAATTATATTCGTAGTCACCAGTAAGCTGATCTAATCCATATCTTTTTAGTTTTTCTGGATAATATTTAGCTAATTTTTCTAAAATGTGTACGGCAACATCGTGTACGGGTAATACTTCGATCTTTATTGCGCTCATGCTCGCTAAATTTAGAGCCACTTCTTCACTATCGAGTTTAGGCCAAAGCATTCCAGGCGAATCCAAAAGTAATGTATTTCCTGCTTTTAACCAAGTTAAACTTTTAGTAAATCCTGGGATATTTCCTACACCAGCAACTTTTCTATTAGCAAGTTTATTTATTAAAGTGCTCTTACCTACATTTGGTATTCCAATAACTAATCCCCTAAGAACTTTCGGTTTTAATCCCTTTTTAGCACGAACTTTATTAATTTCCTCTGAAAATTTATCGAGCTCAGATAATAGTTTTTTGTAATCTTTATTGTCTTGAAGATCTATTAATATTACTCTTTCATTCTTATTTTCATAAAACTTAACCCATTTCTCGGTCTCTATTTTATCACATAAATCACTTTTAGTCATTACTAATAATTTAGGCTTGTTTTTAATTATTTTATCTATACCAACTATTTTTGATGAATACGGAATTCTGCTGTCTATAAGTTCCAGTACAAAATCCACTAAAGGATTTAATTTAACCAGTTCCCTTTTAGTTTTTTCCATATGTCCTGGGTACCAGTTGATACTGCTTTTTTGGAAACTTTTTTCTTCATTTGCCATATAATCACTTCCTCGCATAAAATCTATTTCATTATATCATACTTTTTAATCAAAAGAAAAAGTAGACATTAATCTACTCT
>CALVPA010000074.1 GCA_944350395.1 uncultured Bacilli bacterium | reverse complement strand
TATTAGAGTTGTAGAGTCTGTCTTATAAACTCTACCAGTAGCTGCTTTATCTTCTCCATTTACAGTAAGATACATGAGCTCTAACATTTTATCGACTGTACTTTCACTAACAACTTGACCTAATTCTTCAGTTTTAGCTTGATATAAAACTTCATTTGTAGACGGATCTACTATCTTATCTACGATATACGGTTTTATAACAGTTCCACCATTCGCGAGTGAAGTAAGCGCCTGCATATTCTGTATAGGTGTTGTAGTAATACCTTGACCAAAAGCAGCATTAGCAACTTCTAGTTCATATACTGGATTAATAGTTCCACTATATTCATTTGCCATCTGCACACCAGTTTTAGAACCAAATCCAAACTTTTTATAATATTCGATTAGTTTTTCACGACCCATCGCTAAGCCTAAATTAGCTGCTGCTACATTCGAAGAATAAGTAAATCCAGTGTCGTAAGTGATCATTCCCCAACCTACATCGTTCCAATCAGTAACTTCGTCTTTGCCGATGGTTTTTACTCCAGACATATATTCCTCGTCACCATTATATATTCCCTCTTCTATTGCGGCCATAAAGCTAAATATCTTCATCGTAGAACCGGGCTCATATGAGTAACTGACTAAAGGGTTGTTGTAATTTGTGATATTCAAAATATTGGGATCATAACTAGGATCGCTAGCACTACCTAATATAGCGCCTGTTTTAGCATTAGCAACAGTAACAGTAGCCCATTCGTAATCGTGTTTATTGGACATATCGGATAGAGCATTTTCCAGATACATCTGTATGTTAGAATCGATTGTTAGATATATGTCTTCTCCACTTTTAGCTTCTTCCGTTATGACAGGAGTATCTGCTATTTGATAACCATAAGCGTCCTGCTGATAAGTTATAGAGCCATTTTTTCCTGTCAGTTCGTCGTTAAAATATCCTTCTACTCCGAGTTCACCAACTATACTTCCATCGTCGTACTTTTTAGCATATCCTATTATATATGAAGCAAAGTCACCATATGGATAATATCGCTTACTGCTCGAAATAAAATCTATTCCGGGCAAATCTAAAGTTTCTATCTCTTGTT
Source organism: uncultured Bacilli bacterium (assembly GCA_944350395.1). GTDB lineage: Bacteria > Bacillota_I > Bacilli_A > RF39 > UBA660 > RUG11867. The sequence continues at coordinate 2,448 of CALVPA010000074.1, read as the reverse complement.
TTAATCTTTCGCTAATATTTCTGCCACCTGGCCCTAATTCTACTTGATATGCTTTATTGTTATTAAGTAAGCTTAAAATATATTCTGGAGACATATTTAAATATTCACTTAGTACATTAGCAGTATATTCTTTATCGACTACGTGACGAGGATTTTTTTCGTCTGTCGTACGAGATGCCGACAAATAAGCTATCACAGTATACGAATTAGCCTCTTTGGCTAAAGCCTCTCCATTTACACTGTAAATAGTTCCACGAGTAGCTGTAATAGTCTCAGTCGTACTGTTTCTATTAGAGGCAAACTCTTTTATATCTACTCCATCTACAGTTTTAGAGACGCTTACGTATATGATCTTACCTATAATTATGCAAAACAAAAGAACAATACATATTATTGCGTAATAACTTATGCGAATTGTATTGTTCTTCTTTTTCATATTACCTCCTAATTATTTATCACGATTATGTTGTCATTATTATAACTTAAACCGTATTCTTTTGCAATGTCTTGAATATTAGAAAGGCTTGCTAGTTCATCGACTTGCATCGATAGACTCTGATTATAATTGCTCTGTTTATCGACTTTAGATTTAAGTTTTTCTACTTCGATATTACTCTTCGATAGCGTAGCTTGTGAAAAGACAGTCGATACTGGTACGAAAATGCCGAGTAACACGATAATTGTAATTAAAAATTTTTCTATAGGCAATAATCCATTTTTATTCTTTTTCTTCACAAATCTACACCCTTTCTATTATTCTAAGTTTAGCACTTTTACTGCGAGAATTCGTTTTTAACTCTTCTTCGCTAGGTAATATCGGCTTTTTATTTATGAGTTTAATTTTAGGCTTGAATTCATCCGGTATAACTGGCAAACCCTTTACTAAATCATCCACTTTGCTATATTTATTAAAAACTTGTTTAGCAATTCTATCTTCTAAAGAATGGAACGTTATAACGCTGATCCTTCCTTGAGCATTTAATAGGTCTATTGCTTCTGGCAAGACTGTTTCTAATACTCTAAGTTCGGCATTTACTTCTATTCTTATAGCTTGAAATATCTTTCTTTCAGGATGATGATCTATATAATATTTATAGGGAACAGAACTCTTTATAATATCTACTAATTCTAAAGTTTTTTGAATAGGCCTATTCTCTACAATTTTTTTAGCTATACTCTTACTATATTTTTCTTCCCCATATCTAAAAAATATGTCCACTAGTTTTTCTAATGAGTATTCGTTTACTACGTTTTTAGCGCTGAATTTTTGACTTCTATCCATCCTCATATCTAAATCGGCATCACTCATAAAACTAAATCCGCGCGATGCATCGTCTATCTGAGGACTAGATAACCCTAAGTCGAAGATTATGCCGTCGACCTTTGTAATGCCCCTTTTATTTAATTCTTCTTTCATATTTACGAAATTAGAATGGATAATCTCTACATTTTTATTATCCTTAAAAAGTTCTTTACAATGGTCGATGGCCTCTAAATCTTGATCGAAGGCGAATAGAAAACCCCTTTTCAATCGCTTTTGAATCTCAGTGCTGTGTCCACCATATCCCATAGTTGCATCGACATAAATTTTGCCATCTCTTACGTTTAAACCATCTACTGCTTCTTTTAAAAGTACACTTACGTGTTCCATTTGATCACCACCTACTCGTAGATCTTCTCAGCTATTTCTGAGAAATATTCCAAGTTTTCATCTAAGAATGCTCTATAGGAGCTCTCATCCCAAATTTCTAAGTGATCATCTAAGCCTAGGACGGCAACTTCTTTATTTATTCCTGCATAATCTTTTAGGACTGATGGGATGCAAATTCGGTTTTGAGAATCGAATCTACAAAAAGTAGCACCTGATAAAAGTATTCTCATAAATTTACGGGTATCGGATTTCGTAATTGGATTTTCAGCAAATTTAGATACGACTTCTTCCCATTTAGCTTTTGGATAGACTAAAAGACAGTGTTCGAAGCCTCTTGCCAAAATCACTTCGCATCCAAGTTCGTTTGCGAGCTTAGATGGAATCATTAAGCGACTTTTGCTATCTAAATTATGATGAAACTCTCCAATTAGCATAGAAATCCCCCACTTTCTACCACATTGTACCACTTTCTAGATTAATAGTACAGCATATTCCCACCTTTTTCAATGAAAAAAAAGAGTAAAAATAGTTTTTTACACCTATTGTGTAAATGTACCTGATTATTTTACCCAGTCACTTATAAAAAGCGTACATACATTATGTTAGGGAGGAATTTATGTTATTTGATAAAGACGGCTTTTATATAGCCAAAAATGATTACGATTATGACTACGATTACGACTTTACAGTCAACATTTTAAATAGTGAAATGAATAGACCTTTTACTATATACAATTTAGACGAAGGATTTTGCAAAGGAAACATGTTTCCAAATCTATACGACGAATTTAAACAGT
>CALVPA010000073.1 GCA_944350395.1 uncultured Bacilli bacterium | reverse complement strand
AACAACCCTTTAGTCAGTTACTCATATGAGCCTGGTTCTACGATGAAGATATTTAGCTTTATGGCCGCAATAGAAGAGGGAAAATATAACGGTGACGAAGAATATATGTCCGGAGTAAAAACCTTAGGCAAAGACAAAGTTACTGACTGGAACGATGTAGGTTGGGGAATGATAACGTACGATACAGGATTTACTTATTCTTCAAATGTAGCAGCAGCCAATTTAGGCTTAGCGATGGGTCGTGAAAAACTAATCGAATATTATAAAAAGTTTGGATTTGGTTCTAAAACTGGTATGCAGATGGCAAATGAATATAGTGGAACTATTAATCCAGTATATGAACTAGAAGTTGCTAATGCTGCTTTTGGGCAAGGTATTACTACAACACCTATACAGAATATTCAAGCGCTTACTTCACTTGCGAATGGTGGAACCGTTATAAAACCGTATATCGTAGATAAGATAGTAGATCCGTCTACAAATGAAGTTTTATATCAAGCTAAAACTGAAGAATTAGATCAAGTTGTTAGTGAAAGTACAGTCGATAAAATGTTAGAGCTCATGTATCTTACTGTAAATGGAGAAGATAAAGCAGCTACTGGTAGAGTTTATAAGACAGACTCTACAACTCTAATAGGTAAAACTGGTACAGCTCAAATCGCAAGTAGTACTGGAGGTTATCAAACTGGCGCATACGACAACATCAGAAGTTTTTCAGGAGTGTTTCCATATGAAGATCCAGAATACATTATTTATATCTCTGTTAAAAAGTTGATAGGCTCTTCTAGTGCCATAGCTGAACCAGTTAAATCCATAGTTGAAAGTATTGCAAAATATAAAAATTTAGATCAACTAGTAGTAGAACAGGACGAATCTAAAATAATAAATGTCAAAAATTATATAAATAGTGATACTGAGACTGCAAAGAATGAACTAAGCGACTTAGGTTTAGATGTTATCGTAATAGGGGACGGAAATCGTGTAATCGATCAGTATCCTGAAAAAGGAAGTACTGTAATAAAAGGAAGCAAAATATTTATATCGACTAATTCTGTAAACATTTCAATGCCAAATATGATAGGTTGGACAAGCAATGAAGTTGGAAACTATTGCAATTTGATTGGAATCAATTATACTATAAATGGATATGGAAGAGTTACTACTCAGTCGTTAGAAGCAGGCACTCTCATAGATCACAATCTCACATTAGATTTTATTCTAAGTAGAGAAGAAGAAACAGAAGAGGAAGATAAAGATACTTAAAATATTAGGAGAATATGATATGGCAAAAAAAGAAAATAAAGAAAACAAATTTGTTAAATTTATCAATAGTCCATTTTCTATTATTAGCGTCTTAATCGTATTAGTAATAGTTTTGCTAGCGTTTAACATCTACATAGTAAAGAGTATAAATTTATATACTATAAGCGGTTATACCGAAGATTTTTCGTTTTTAAATGGAAGCATATATGTGGGCTTTGATATAAACCATTTCGATAGTTCTACTATTGTATATAGCGGAGAAGAAGTCGTTTTAACTGAATTTGAAGTCGGCTATTATATAAAAGATGGAGACTCATACGAAAAAATTGCAGTTATGACAAGTGACGGAAGTGAAGAAGGAGTTAAACTTAAAGAGTTATTAGAGACTACAGATTTTAGTTTTACAGAAGTACATAAAGATGCGATGTACTTATCGAGTAGTAATGTTAAAAATCTAAAGGAATTATGTTTTAAAGTGAGTGGAACTACCACTAGTGGTGAAGAAATATCGCACGAGATACCGTTAGATGTAGAAAAGATAAGTAGATAATAGCGCCGATATACTAATATTAGCGCTTTTTCTACATAAATTTCACAAATAATTAAAAAAGTGCTTGAAAATTACCTTAATTATGTTATAATTGAAGAGCAATTTGTTATTTGTCTCCTTAGCTCAGCTGGTAGAGCAACTGACTCTTAATCAGTGGGTCTGGGGTTCGAATCCCCAAGGGGACACCATTATAAATGGGCCTGTAGCTCAGCTGGTTAGAGCGCACGCCTGATAAGCGTGAGGTCGGAGGTTCAAGTCCCCCCAGGCCCACCATTTATTTTGGCCTGTTGGTGAAGCGGTTAACACATATGCCTTTCACGCATACATTCATGGGTTCAAATCCCGTACAGGTCACCAAATAAAAAGTAAAGTGATGAAAATCACTTTTTTTATTTATTTTTTTTTAACTCGATATATTTGTCTAAAATTTAAGACCTTACTATTTAAATAAATATTTTTCTTTATTGAATCTATTTTTACGACAATACCTACTAAGCTTTTTACCTTGTTTTTTTCTAAATAAGTAATCTCTATATTTGACCCAGTATAAAAAGACCACTTAAGTATTTCCTCGTACTCTTCTAATTCGTCTTTAGATAGAGCCGGTTTGTCTGGCTCTTTTTCATTAGAGAAAAGTTCTCTATTGGGTACTACAGAATTAAATGGTCTCCATTTTATCATACCGCGGTCTTTCATGCACGATGTCCTCCAATTTTCTTATTTCTCTCGATTGCAGTAGAGTCTTTAAGAAGATTAGAGGCTTTTATTATGCTGTTTTTTCCATATCTTGTTTTAATTTTATCGACTGCGTTATTTATATTATCCTTTTTAATCTTAGTCTCATAATCTTCGAATAAGTTTAACTGCTCAGTATTATTATTGACTAAACCGCCTAAACTTATACTGACTTTTCTTATGGGATAATCTTCATAAAACTTTTGAAACATAGATATACAGATGCTGTATATGTAATCGACATCGTTCGTAGGAGCAGGTATCTTTTGTGAATGATAAAACCCGCCTCCATAAGTCTTCGAATAACCTATACCAAAACCTATAATTGTTGTCTTTTTTTGATTTTTTCTGAGTCTTGCTGCGACTACTTCGGTCATTTCCTTGATAATTATTTTTATGTTGTCTTCGTCGTAATCTTTAAATAATACTTGACTGTGTCCATAAGACTTATCTCTCTTGACATTGTTAAAATCGTTTATTCTCGCTAGATCGATTCCGTTCGAATGATACCAGAGCTCTTCACCAATTACTCCAAATTTGCTCTTAAGTTTTTTAATGTCGTAATGAGCTAAATCTCCAATAGTTTTAATCCCCATTGCATTTAAGTTTCGTTCCATTCTTTTTCCAATTCCCCAAAATTCACTTAATGGTGAAATAGACCAAAACTTTTCTTCGATCATGTCATAAGTCCATTTTGCAATATTATCTTTAGTATGTTTCGCTTCTACATCCATCGCAACTTTTGCGATTAACATATTTGGACCGATTCCGGCAGTACTCAGTAATCCTGTCTTTTCTTTTATCGTGTTCATTATCTTTTTAGCAAGCTCATAATCCGTTAGTCCGTACATGTGTAGATAGTCAGTAACATCTAAAAAACACTCATCGATAGAGTATATATGTATATCCTCTTTACTAACAAAACTTTGATAAATAGAGACAACTTCTTTACTTTTCTCTATATAAAGGCTCATTCTTGGTGGCACAGTAATATATTTTATTTTAGTTGGTATTTCATATATTCTAGATCGTGATTTAACACCTAGACTTTTCATATAAGGAGTAATTGCGAGCGTTATTGCACCATTTCTGTTGGGCTCCGCGACTACTAAAGGCGTCGTATATGGATCAAGATTACGATCTACACATTCACATGTGGCAAAAAATGACTTCATATCGATGACTATTATGTTTCTTTTAGGAAATTGAGATCTATCCATACTTCATTGTCTCCTTTTTTTTATTATAGGTTAATAATTATTCTTTTTCAACGATGTTTATTTATACATTTCTAAACTTTTAAATTGTTGACAAAAACTGAATAAAAATTATATACTTTATAGTAAGATAGGAAATGGTGAAACTAAAAATGAAACACTTTAATAGAAATCAAATACTATTAATTCTTTTTTCACTTATAGTTTTGCTATCAGTGACAGCAATTACGTATGCGTTTTTCACGGTAAACATAAGAAATGATAATCCTCAAATGGTAGAAATGACCGCAGGGACGATGGCTTTAACATTTTCAGATAATGACAATGGCATAAATGGAGTCTTAAACTTTGGAGACTCAATTACGAAAAAGTTTATAATCGAAAACACTGGAACACTCGATGCCATAGCAAAGATAAGTTGGTTAAATCTAACAAATACTTATATAGAAGGAAGTTTAACGTATACTTTAGAATATTCTGAAAATGTAGCAGGGCCATATACAAAAGTAGTAACAAATAGAAATGTACCTGTGAGTAGTGTGCAAACAATCGAAGTTTTAGCAAACGAATTGTCGGTACCTGCAGGGAAAAAATACTATTACAACTTAATAATAACACTAAATAACCTACCAGATGTAGATCAAACTGCAGATATAAACGCAATTTTTAATACAAACTTTATTTTAGAAGAAGGAGAAATATTATCAAGAGTAACATTGACATCACTAGGTCTATTTTCAAAAGAAGGAAATCCAGATTTCTATAAAATAGCAGTATCAGATGAAACCGCAGACGGACTATATGCGATGGAAGACGATTATGGAACGAGTTATTACTTTAGAGGAGCAGTAGAAAACAATTACGTATATTTTGCAGGGTACTATTGGAGAATAATCAGAATAAATGGAGATGGTTCTCTAAGAATAATATATGACGGAACAAATGCTTATGCAAATGGAGAGTCAAATTCAGATAGAATAGTTGGAAACTCAGCTTTTAATTCAAGTAATAATGATAATGCCTATGTGGGATATATGTATGGTTCAGCAGAAGCCAGCTCATATGAAGAAACACACGTAAATATAAATGACAGTACTATAAAAACCTATTTAGATAAATGGTACAAAGAAAATATAGTAGATAAAGGTTATAGCGATGTAATAACTGATGAAGTATTTTGTAATGATAGAATTATAGATACAACTCAAGGAACAAGTCTGGGGTATGGAGCAAGTCAAACATATTATAATGCATACAAAAGGCTAGTAACAAATAGAACTCCAAATTTAAGTTGTTCTCAAAAGAATGATGCATTTACAGTAACTGATAAAGAAAAAGGAAATGGTGATTTAACTTATCCAATAGGATTAATTTCAGCTGATGAAATAGTATTAGCAGGCGGAAGATGGGCATCGAGTAATACTAACTATTATTTATATAAGTAAGGGGGCAGCATATTGGGCTTTAACCCCTTGTTATTATGAAAATGACGCTAGAGTTTCATTAATTACTAATAGTGGTATTTTATTTAGCAATACACCAGTAAGTTCTGGACTTGGTGTTGCTCCTGTTATTAATTTAAGTGCAGAATATGTGCAAACTATAAATGGTACAGGAACTATGACCGATCCATATACTGCAGACTAATACAAAGGTTTTAACAGAATCTTTGTTTTTTGTAATCTAGAAAAAAATTACCTGTTATGTTATTATAATTAAGCGAGGAAGTGATACTATGTATGCAGAAGTTTTAATCGAATATAAAGTTAAAAGCTTAGATAGAACTTTTACATATATAGTACCCGAAAATTTACGAGATAAAATAAAAATAGGCATGAAAGTAACAGTATCTTTTGGTATGGGAGACTCTACTATAAACGGATTTGTCGTAAATATTAAGAATGATGTTAACCTAGGAAATTTAAAAGAAATAATATCCATAACCGATGAAGAACTAATTTTGAATGAAGAATTGTTGGAGTTAGGAAAATATGTAAGAGATACGACTCTATGTACTTTGATAAGTGCCTATCAAACCATGCTTCCATCCAGTCTAAAGATAAAGACTATTAACTCTAAATATCAAAAGTACGAGTGTTACTTAAAACTTACTATGCCTGTAGATTTTGTAAGAAGTTTTATAGAGAGCGAAGCGAAAAATCAAAATCAAAAGGATATTTTAAATGCGTTAATCGAAAATGAGAAAGTACTTAAAAGTAAATTTAGTTCGAGTAGTGTAAACACTCTCATAAAAAAAGGCATCATTAAAGAAGTAAAAGAATTGAAGTACCGAATAAATAAGGAAAACGTTAGAGTAGAGAATAAAGTAGTATTGATGGAAGATCAGAAGAGATGCTTTGATGAGATATGCAATCATTTGAGCGAAGAGAAAACTTTTTTATTACACGGAGTTACCGGTTCTGGTAAGACAGAAGTTTATATGCATCTTATAGATGTAGTGGTAGCTTCTAACAAGTGTGCCATTATGCTTGTTCCCGAGATAACACTAACTGCCCAAATAGTTAACAACTTCTACGAAAGATTCGGAGGAGATGTTGCCATATTACACAGCGGTCTAAGTGCAGGAGAAAAATATGACGAATACTTGAAAATTATGAGAGGGGATGCACACATCGTAGTGGGAACGAGAAGTGCCATCTTTGCACCTATTCGAAACTTGGGAATTATAATTATCGATGAAGAACATAGTGAATCATATAAACAGGAAAATACTCCTAGATATAACGCTATAGATATTGCAAAGTGGAGAAGTGCTTATCATAAAGTTCCTCTAGTTTTAGGTAGTGCAACCCCAACTTATGAGTCTTACGCTAGAGCACTAAAAGGAGTCTATACTCTTCTTACTTTGCCTAAAAGAGTTAACGATGCTAAACTTCCTAAAATTAAAATAATTGATATGAAAGAGGAGATGAAGAAAAGAAATGTAGTCTTGAGTTCATATCTAAAAGATAAAATAAGGGACAGATTAGAGAAAAGAGAACAAGTAATACTTCTACTAAACAGAAGAGGGTATGGTACTTTAGTGAACTGCTCTAGCTGTGGCTATACTTTTAAATGTCCGAACTGCGACATAACGCTAACATACCATAAGAGTACAAATTCACTAAGGTGCCATTATTGCGGTTATTACACTACCAAACCTAGTCATTGTCCAGAGTGCAAGACTGGAGAACTCAAAGATTTTGGGTTAGGCACGGAAAAACTAGAGCAGGAGATATCGAGTATATTTCCAGAGTCGAAAGTAGTAAGGATGGATGCAGATACGACTTCTAAAAAAGGCGCTCACGAGAGAATAATTAAAGACTTCAAAGAAGAAAAATACGACATACTATTGGGCACTCAGATGATAAGTAAAGGCTTAGATTTTCCTAAGGTCAGTCTAGTCGGAGTTATAAGTGCCGATTCATCTTTAAATATTCCGGACTTTAGAAGTGGCGAGAGGACATACGCACTTTTAAGCCAAGTTTCAGGGCGTGCTGGGCGAAGTGGACTCGATAGCGAAGTTGTCATCCAAACATTCAATCCAGATAACTTTACAATTAAGATGATAGAGATGGGGACATTTATAAAGAATTATCAATATGAGATGAGCATAAGAAAGACTTTAAAATATCCACCATACTATTATTTAGTGGGAATAAAGATATGTAGTAAAATTTATGAAGATGCATCTAAAGAAGCCTCTAAAGTGTATAAATACTTAAAAGATAATATAAGTACGGAAAGTATAATTTTAGGACCGACTACAGCAAGTGTCTTTAGAGTGAACAGTGTATATCGCTTTCAAATCGTGATAAAATATAGGTTCGACGAAAAGCTTGTAAATGCATTAAGAGAAGTAGACGAGATGTACATAAATCATAAGACAGTTTATATAGAAGTAGATATGAATCCTTACTATATATAGAAAGGAAAAATATGAATATAAGTAGTGAAGAATTAATTCTAGAAAAAGAATATTTAGAAAAAACTAAAAATGTTATTAGAAGTTTAATAGATGAAAAAAGTGCTGGAATTCAAGAATCAAAAGAATTATCTTACGTTAGTAAAAGGTTCTTGTGGGAACATTTAAACGAATATAGTGAAACTGAGATGTACAGTACTATGGATGAAGAAGATTTACATGTATCTATAGTAAACGATTCTATTTTAAAAGTCTCTAAACTTTATAGAAGTTTAGAAAGTCCGTACTTTGGAAGAATAGATTTTAAAACTGAAAAAAGTGAATCACTTTATTTTGGTCTTACAGAAGTTAGAAAAGATGACAAAAACTATGTATACGACTGGAGAAGTCCGATCGCAAATCTATACTATAATTATGAAATTGGGCTAGCATCTTTTGTTACGCCAGACGGCACTGTAAATGGTGAAATCACCAAGCGAAGACAGTTTAAAATAGAAATGGGGAAATTAATCGAATGTTTTGATAATAATATGAATATCGACGATGAGATGCTCCAACAAGTACTTCTTTCGAATAGTGACGAATACATGAGAAACATAGTTAACACTATTCAAAAAGAACAAAACGAAGTCATAAGATATGCTGGCAATGATGACCTAATCATCGAAGGAATTGCTGGAAGTGGAAAGACATCAGTCGCCATGCACAGGATTGCATATCTTTTATATAGAGAACCAGATCTTACTTCGAATAACATTCTTATATTTTCACCCAACAATATGTTTACCGAATACATTTCTACAGTTCTACCGGAATTGGGAGAAGATAATGCACTAACGACTACTTTTGAAGGATTTGCTAAATCATTTATAAAAGGAGTAGAAATAGAATCTTTGACAGAATTTATCGAAAGAAGTTATGAAAAATCTAACGATGATGAATTAGTATGCTATAAATTGTCAACTAGATATAAAAAACTTATGGACGAATACCTGAAAGAATACATTGATAACCTCTCATTTGGTAAAAAAATAGGCCTAAAAAAACTATTTGTCACGAGTGATGAATTAAACGAGTACTTGCACTCTAAAACTAAGAGATTATCGCTTGCCGATAGAATAAATTACATTGCGGTGAAGTTATGTGATAAATTTGAAATAGACGAAGATAAAAATGTGAGTAAAATGACCTTAGTAATCAGAAAGATGCTCAAAATAGAGGACGATCCTATAAAGATATATGAAAAATTAATCTCTTCTAATCAGTACAAAAGCTTAAGTAAAGGAGAAGTAGACTTAGAAAAAATACATTACGAAGACATATTTGGAATACTATATCTATATTTCGAAATAATCGGTTATCCTATAGTTAGCAAGATTAAATATGTCGTGATAGATGAAGCACAAGATTATTCTCTTTTGCAGTATGAACTAATTAAAAAAATATTTAAAGGGGCTATATTTACTTTGTTAGGAGATAGGAATCAGATTATAAATCCGTATGTCAAATATAACAGTTTAGAAGATTTAAAAGAAGTATTTAAAAATAGCAAGTATAAAGTATTAGATAAAACTTATAGGTCTAGTGCAGAAATCATTGATTATACAAATAAAATACTAGGTTTAAATAACATAAAATCTATAAGAAAATATAGTGGAAATGAAGTAATAAAGAAAAAAGAAAAAGAAATTGTAAGCGATATAAAAGGCGATATCGAATATTTCAAAAAAATTGGACTTAAAAGATTTGCAATAATTACCAAAACAAAAGAAGAAACTAACAAGTTAAATAGATTATTCGAAGATTTAGTTGAGCACAAGAAGTTACTAATAATACCATCTTATCTATCTAAAGGATTGGAATTCGATGGAGTTATCGCGTATACTAGTATAGATAATCCGTATAATAAAAACGAAAAGAACCTTTTTTATGTGGTCACAACTAGAGCACAGCACTCTTTAATAGTTTATAATCAAAAATAAATGACATCGTTTGTCGAATGTATATCGGCAAATGTTTTTTTTTGTTATTATAATTCTGGTGATGAGTATGAACATTATATATAGAAAAAATACGCTTTATGTGTACATGCGAGAGAATATAACAGAGAGTTTAGTAAATCAAATGGAGGATAGGGTGAACAATATAATGGGTACATATGATATAGATAATTTAGTTATAAATACAAACGGAGCAGGATTAGACCATTTTCACGATTTTGAAAGCAGATATAATTCTAGTCACAGGTCTAGAGTTATCATAAAATAGCTTTATTATTAAAAAAATAGTTTATTTTACCTAATATATATTATATATTAATATCATACGTTTTTTCTATTTATAGTCATTATTAAGGAGCAGTATTATGAGAAATGTAACCAAAGAGATGATAAAGATATATGAAATAAACAAATTGGGATATGATTTCATGGGATATATCTTTCAAAGAAATAAGGAGCTAAGTTTTCATCATTTAGTAGTGCCAAAAAGACAATGTAAGGAATTTGGATTAGGCGAAGGATACCTTTTTTGGAATGGTGCAGTTCTTAAACAGTCGACGTCCCATGCATACTTGCACATCATAGAGCGTATCGATAGAGATGCATTTATAGATATAACAGATGCAATGATAGATGAAAACAAGCGAAAGAAATTAGAAATAAGAAATTTAAAAAGAATTCGAGATATTTTACTTTCATTTGAAAGAGAACACGACCACGACAAAGATAGAGACGGAAATTACATCATTAAGAGAAGTTTTGTCAATGAAAGAATAAAATTTTAAAAAAAATTAGCATTTTTAGTTGACAAGTGCTAATTAAAAGCATATAATTGTTTTAGCACTGATAAATTTGGAGTGCTAATGAGGTGAGGTTATGAATGAAAGACAAAATAGACTTCTAAAAGAAATAGTCGAGTCTTACATCAAAGATGCTAAACCAGTTGGGTCTAAAGCGCTAGTCGATAAACTAAAAGTTTCGAGTGCAACCATTAGAAACGAGATGAGTGTCTTAGAAGAAAAGGGATACTTAGAAAAGACACATACTTCTAGTGGGCGAATTCCCAGTTCTAAAGGTTATAAATATTATGTCGACTATATAATGAAACCTAAAGAATTAAATGGAGAAGAGATGCTCAAACTACAGACGATTTTCTCTAACAACGAATTAGTCCTGAGCGATGCCATAAAAGAGTGCATGGAAATAATATGTGAACTTACTAACTATACGAGCATCGTACTCGGTAAAGAAAGCGACTCTAACACATTAAAACAATTAAACATCATTCCGATAGACGATAAAAAGGTTGTCGCTCTAGTAGTGGTAAGTAATGGCCACGTAGAGAACAAACAGGTATTAATTCCTGATGGAGTAGATGTAAAAGAGATTGTTAAGACTAGTGAGATCATAAACAAATATTTGATAGGTACGCCTATTGGAGAAGTAAACTCTAAGATGGAATTTGAAATCAAACCTCGAATAGCAACAATAATAAAGCAATATGAAAGTGTTTACAACATGTTTCAAAATGTGTTTAACGAATTCTCTGAAAGAAACAGTAATGTATTCTTTGGAGGTAGGACAAACATGCTTAATCAACCAGAATTTTCAGAAGTCGATAAGATCAAAAACATAATGGAAAAATTGGAAGATTATGAGATGGTCAAAAGAATCGAAACTAACGACGATGGTGTCAATATATATATCGGTGAAGAGAGCGAATTCGATGATGACGTCACTGTCGTGAAAACAAATTATCATGCGAACGGAGAAGAGGGAACGATTGCAATCATAGGTCCAACGAGAATGGAATATGACAAAGTCGTAACACTTCTAAACTTTCTTAAAAATCAAATAGAGAGGTGAGGCATTTGGAAACAAGTGAAACATTAAAAGAAGAAATAAAAGAAGAAAAAAAAGAGGCAAAAGAAGAAAAGGGACACGAAAAAAAAGTAAAGAAGAATAAAGAGGTAGAAGAACTAACTCAAAAACTTGCTGAGATGACAGATAGATGTGCTAGAGCTCAAGCTGAAGTCATAAACTTCAAAAGAAGAAAAGAAGAAGAGACTTCTTTAAGGCTTAAGTACTGCAATGAAGACTTACTTCTCAAATTTGTAGGCGTAGTCGATAACTTCGAAAGAGCGATTAAGATGGATGATCAAGATCTTACAGATGAAGTAAGTAAGTTTTTGGAAGGTTTTAAGATGATGTACACTAATATGCTGGAAATTCTGAGGGCGAACGAAGTAGTAGAAATAGACGTATACGATAAACCGTTCGACCCTAAGACTAGCGAAGCTATATTAGTAGAGCATTATGAAGACAGAGAACCTCACGTAGTCGTAGAAGTTCTCCAAAAAGGTTATATGTATAAAGACAAAATTTTAAGACCTGCAATGGTCAAAATAAACGATTAATGAATGAAAGGTGATAAATTATGAGTAAAATTATAGGTATAGATTTAGGTACAACAAACAGTTGTGTATCAGTATTGGAAGGCGGCGAACCTCACGTAATAGTTAATCCAGAAGGAAATAGAACTACTCCTTCAGTCGTAATGATTAAAAATGGAGAAGAAACTGTTGGTGAAGTTGCAAAGAGAGGTGCTATCTCAAATCCTAACAATACTATTTATTCGATAAAGAGAAAGATGGGTACTTCTGAAAAAGTCGAAATCGATGGAAAGAAGTATACTCCTGAAGAGATCAGTGCTAAAATTCTTATGAAACTTAAAAAAGATGCTGAAAGTTATTTAGGAGAAACTGTAACAAAAGCAGTTATAACTGTTCCTGCATACTTTAACGATGCACAAAGACAAGCTACTAAAAATGCTGGTAAAATTGCCGGTCTCGAAGTTGAACGTATTATAAACGAACCAACAGCAGCAGCTTTAGCATATGGTATCGACAAACAAGAAAAAGCACAGACTATTCTAGTATACGACTTAGGTGGAGGTACATTCGATGTATCTATACTAGAACTTGGAGACGGCGTATTCGAAGTTAAGTCTACTAGTGGTAACAACCACTTAGGTGGAGATGATTTCGATGAAAAAATCATGGATTACTTAGTAGATACTTTTAAGAAAGAGAATGGCATCGACTTATCTAAAGACAAGATGGCAATGCAAAGACTTAAAGATGCAGCAGAAAAAGCTAAGAAAGATTTGAGTGGAATGTCTACTGCACACATCAGTTTACCATTCATATCTCAGGGATCTGATGGTCCATTACACTTAGAATTAGACTTAACTCGTGCTAAATTCGAAGACTTATGTCATGATTTATTCGAGTCTACTAAAGAACCAGTTAGAAAGGCTCTTAAAGATGCTAAATTGGAAGCTAAGGATATCGATCAAGTCGTACTAGTAGGTGGATCTACAAGAATTCCTTATATTCAAGATTTAGTTAAACATGAACTAGGAAAAGAACCTAATAAGAGTGTAAACCCTGATGAAGTAGTAGCTATGGGTGCTGCGATTCAAGGTGGAGTACTTACTGGTGAAGTAGACGACTTAGTATTACTAGATGTTACACCACTTTCACTTGGTATCGAAACTATGGGTAATGTCATGACTGTACTTATTCCGAGAAATACTACAATACCAGCAAGCAAATCACAAATATTCTCTACTGCTGTAGATAACCAACCAGCTGTCGACATTCACGTACTACAAGGTGAAAGACCAATGGCTTCTGATAACAAGACTTTAGGTAATTTCCAACTTGGAAACATCTTACCTGCAAGACGTGGTGTACCACAAATCGAAGTTACATTCGATATCGATGCTAACGGTATAGTAAACGTTAAAGCAAAAGACTTAGGTACTAATAAAGAGCAGTCTATCACTATAACTGCAAGCACAAACTTGAGCGATGAAGAAGTCGATAGAATGATGAGAGAAGCAGAAGCTAATAAAGCAGCAGATGAAAAGAAGAAACAAGAAGCTGATGCTAAGAACGAAGCTGACCAAGTAGTATTCCAAGCTGAAAGAACTATATCTGATTTAAAAGACAAGATCAGCGACGATGAGAAAAAAGAGTTAGAAGATTTGATAAAGGATACAAAAGACGCTATGGAAAAGAGCGACATCGATGATATGAAATCTAAAAAAGATAAACTTCAAGAAAAGTTAATATCTGTATCTTCTAAAATCTATGAAGAAGCTGCTAAAGCTAACCAAACAAATAGTGAAGCAAACGCAAATAATTCTCAATCAGACAGTTCTGATAATGTAAAAGAAGCTAAGTATGAAGAAAAATAAAGATAACCGGTTCTAAGAAATTAGAACCTATTTCTTGTTAAAAATATGATTAGATAGGAGTTAACACTAATGGCAAAGAAAGATTATTATGAAGTATTAGGTGTAGATAAAAACGCAAGTGATGCAGAGATAAAGAGTGCTTATAGAAAACTTGCTAAAAAATATCATCCCGATTTAAATAAAGAACCAGGTGCCAGTGAAAAATTTAAAGAAATAGGTGAAGCTTATTCTGTTTTAGGTGATGAGCAAAAACGTAAAACTTATGATCAATTCGGTAGTGCTGCTTTCGAAAATGGTGGAGCAGGTAATGGTTCTGGTTTTGGAGGGTTTGGTGGCTTTGGAGGCTTTCAAAGTGCTGATGACATCGACCTTAGTGACATATTTAGCGACTTTTTGGGTGGATTTGGATTTGGAAGTAGTTCGAGTTCTAGAAAGAATAGAGCTTCTAAAGGCGATGACTTACTCATAAAAATGAACTTGAGTTTTATGGAAGCAGTATTTGGAACTACTAAAGAAATCGATTTGACTGTGAGTGAAGATTGTCCAGAATGTCATGGAGCTGGT
>CALVPA010000072.1 GCA_944350395.1 uncultured Bacilli bacterium | reverse complement strand
ATCCTATGAGAATGGGAAGAAGCTATATTGAATCAGGTAAGGGAATGGATTCAGTCATGAACTATAATCTTATCAGTTCTTTAATAAAATATTTTAGATACGGTAATTCTCAAGAATTGATATCGAAATTAGATGAATTAAAGAGCGAATATCCTGACGATACGATCTATTCAGCTATGAATTTTACATCGACACACGATATGACGAGAGGAATAAACTTATGGGGCCTGCATATTTTTGATACCTATGGAGAGTGGCCTTGGGATTTACAAATTGATAACCAAGTAGTGTGTAAAAATTACAGAATAGATGAATCTGAATACGAAAGAATTAAAGAAATATATATGGCTTATGTTTTTTGCTTAGCATTTTTGCCCGGTAACTTATCTATATTCTATGGAGATGAAGCGGGTCTTCAAGGCATTGGAAACCTATACAACAGAAGACCTTTTCCGTGGAATAATGAAGATGAAAAGTTAGTACATTTTTTCAGATTTATTGGCGAAATAAGGAAGATGGAACCTTTTATGGAATGTGCAGATTTTAGAATATTAGAAATAAATTCTGATATCATTTCTTTTGAAAGAATTAAAAATTTAGAAAAAATGTTCATTGCAATAAATAGGAGTGAAGAAGAAAAAAGAATCGAGATACCAGAAGAATACTCTAAATCTAAGAAGGTTTACAAACTTCAAAAATTTAATTCAGGTTTTCTTGATCCTAAGGGAGGTATCGCTATCAAAAAGACTGATTAATAATTTAAACTTTTGCTTTTCAAAGCGCATATGATAAGATATAATTAAGGCATAGATGAAGGATTTTTTAGGAGGTATTATGAAAAAGAAAGTATTTATCGGTTTAGGGGTAATTTTGGCGCTGTTTATCGGTTTAGTTGCGTACTATGTAGTAATCGATTTAAAAGCAGAAGATCGTTTAGTAGAAGAATTTAACGAGATAAACGATCTAGCAAATGCTAGTAACATAGATTTGGATGAAATTTATGAAAGATTAAATAGAACTATAACTAATGGAGATTATAAAGTAGTAGAAGAAGCTGGCAAAAATTATTTAAGAGATTCATTCGATAACAGTATAGCTATTGCAAAAATTTTAAATGACGAAACTATTTTAAACAGTTTAACTGCAGAAAATTACGAAGAAGATGGTCCAGACTTTATCGTTACAAGAGCGTATCTTTCAGCTGCTAAAACAAATTTAGAAGATTATAAAAATAAATATTATGAATTTTTTACAGATGAAAAGGCAATGTCTTATATCGAAAGCAAAAATTTAGATGAATATTATGTGGATTTTTATCGCGACAAATTAATTGGAGACATGAGTTCTTTTAAAGAAGACACTACTGTCGAAGAATCCATAAATGATGTCATTAAAATACTGGTGGATACAGAAAATGTAATAAACTTTTTAGTCGATAATAAGGGCAAGTGGCATATAGAAGACGATTTAATTGTATTTTCTGAAGACTCACTGCTCGATAAATATAACGATTTACTATATGTAATCGCAGAAGATTCGGCTAACGTAGATATGTCTGTTTAGGCATATCTTTAATTTATAAATAGATATGAAGTTAAAAATAGAAATAGAGGATATTAACAAGATGGATTTAAACAAAAAAATATTAAAAGAAAAGAAAAAAACCACTCTTCAAAAAGATAAAGAATTAAATGAGATAAAAAGTGTAATATATAAAACAGATGAGAAAAATGTGGATAAAATAGATTGGACTAAAGTATGGGGAAAGAAATATCCCATTTTAAATACCTATCAAACAATAGTCGATGTCGAAAGTTACGCAAAAAATATTAGAGAGTTATTAGATAAACTTAAAGACGATTATGGCTTTAGTGAATTAGACGCTATGTTAGTATTAAAAGATATTTTGGCACACGAGTACAGAAAGTAAACAAAAAGTTTACTTTTTTTAAATTTGTAACTTAGTTGTAACTTTAATATAATATACTTTAACTATCAAACGAAGGGAGAAAATATAATGGAAATATTAAAGGTTGAAAATTTGACAAAGATATATGGTAAGGGTTCAACTAAGGTTGTGGCACTAGATGATGTATCTTTTTCTGTAGAAAAGGGAGAATTCGTCGCTATAGTCGGAGCTAGTGGAAGTGGTAAATCTACACTTTTACACTTAATAGGAGGAGTAGATAGGCCAACGGCTGGAAAAGTTTTCCTAGACGGGCAAGACATATATAAGTTTGATGACGATAAATTAGCTATATTTAGAAGAAGACAGGTAGGACTAATATATCAATTTTACAACTTAATACCTATATTAAACGTCGAAGAAAATATAACTTTGCCATTAGATTTGGATAATAGGAAAGTAGACCAAAATAATCTTAATTCTTTAATAAATTTATTAGGGTTAACTAGTAGGAGAAAGCATTTGCCTAACGAGCTATCTGGTGGACAACAACAAAGGACATCTATCGGTAGAGCATTAATAACTAATCCGACGATAATTTTAGCAGATGAACCGACTGGAAACTTGGATTCGAAATCGAGCGATGAAATAGTAGAATTGTTAAAAAAATCTAACAAAGAGTATAAACAGACCATCATAATGATTACTCACAATATGGAAATTGCTAAAGTTGCAGATCGAATTTTAAAAATCGAAGATGGTAAAATAGTCGAAGAGGTATAATATGAATTTGCTCGATAAACTAACTATTAAAAATTTAAAACTGAATAAAAAAAGAACTATTGTCACTGTAATAGGAATAATACTTTCTGTAGCTCTTATAACTGCAGTCTCATCTATTTACTCTAGTGGTATAAAGTCTTTAATCGATTTTGAAACTTATGAAAAGGGCGATTTCCATGTTGCCTACTACGATGTGCCATTTTCTGAAATAGCCACTTTTAAAAATAACAGAAATATTGAAACTGTAAATCTGACAATGGATATTGGTTACGCTAAAATAGATTCTAAAAATGAATATAAATCTTACGCTTTTATAAAAGCTTTTACCAAAGATTCTTTAAATAATTTGTCAGTTAGATTAGTGGATGGTAGACTTCCAGAAAATGAAAATGAAATAGTTATACCAACGCATTTAAAGACAAATGGAAGATTAGAATTAAAAGTTGGAGATACGATAACTTTAAATGTAGGTAAGAGGGTAGATGCCGATGGATATGAGTTAAACCAAAATAATCCTTATAATCCGTCAAGTGTATCC
>CALVPA010000071.1 GCA_944350395.1 uncultured Bacilli bacterium | reverse complement strand
GGTCTTAACTCTGGTGGAATTACTGGAATGCAATCTAATACCATCCATTCAGGTTTATTTCCGGATTTATCGAAAGCAACTAAACACTCTAGTCTTTTTCCTAAACGTATTTTCTTTTGTCCAGTTGCATTCTCTAAGTCTTTTCGTATAGATTCTATCTCTTTTTTTACATCGACCTTTTGTAATAACTCTTTAATAGCTTCTGCACCCATTCCAACTTTGAATGTGTTTCCATATTTTTCGTAATATGCACGATATTCTTTGTCGGACAATGTCTGCTTAGCTTCTAGAGGAGCGCTGCCCGGATCGATTACTACGTAACTTACGAAATAGATAACTTCTTCTAGTTCACGAGGAGACATATCTAAGACTAATCCCATCTTAGAAGGTACACCTTTAAAGAACCAGATGTGTGAGCAAGGAGAAGCAAGCTCTATATGTCCCATACGTTCACGACGAACTTTAGAGCGAGTTACTTCTACACCACATCTATCACAGACTACATTTTTGTAACGAAGGCGCTTGTATTTACCACAAGCACATTCGTAATCTTTAGTTGGTCCAAATATTTTTTCACAGAATAATCCATCTCTTTCAGGACGAAGAGTACGATAGTTAATCGTCTCAGGCTTTTTAACTTCGCCATAAGACCAACTTCTAATAATTTCTGGACTGGCAATCGAAATTTTAATGCCTTTGAAATTGTTTACTTCTAACATTATTCTTCACCGTCCATTTCTTTTAAATCATCTATTATGTCTTCTTCTGTTTCGAAATCGTCTTCGATGTATTCGTCATCATCTTCGTACTCGTCGATTTCATCTTCATCACTGATAATTTCTTCTTCGCTAGAGATTTCTCCATTTTTCTTAGCTAATTTTTTCTCATTGACTTCGTTCATCATCTCGAGCGTTTTAGCATCGATTTCATCTATCGATATAGCGGTTTCTTCTTTGTCTTCTTCATCTTCCAATTCTTTTAAATTGTGAGCGACATCGTCATTATCGATAAACTGAATGTCTAATCCTAAAGCTTGGAATTCTTTTATTAACACTCTAAATGACTCTGGAATTCCCGCTTGAGTTATGTTATTACCTTTTACAAGTGCTTCATAAACTTTTACACGACCCACAACATCGTCAGATTTAACTGTAAGTATTTCTTGTAAGATGTGTGCAGCACCATAAGCATAAAGTGCCCAAACTTCCATTTCACCAAAACGCTGTCCACCAAATTGTGCTTTACCGCCAAGTGGTTGCTGTGTTACTAGACTGTATGGTCCTGTAGAACGAGCATGCAATTTATCGTCTACCATGTGGTGTAGTTTTAACATGTACATGACACCGACACTTACTCTATTTTCGAACGGTTCACCGGTACGACCATTTATGAGTTGTACTTTACCATCGGCATCTATATGTGCTTCTTTCATCAAGTCTTCTATTTCTTCGACACTAGCACCGTCGAATACAGGAGTAGCTGTATAGATACCTAGATTTTTAGCAGCCATTCCTAAGTGTAACTCTAAGATTTGTCCTAAATTCATACGCGATGGTACACCCATTGGATTTAACATTATGTCTACTGGTCTTCCATCTGGTAAGTAAGGCATATCTTCTTCTGGTAATACGAGCGATACTACACCTTTATTTCCGTGACGACCACTCATCTTATCTCCGACTTGAATTTTACGTTTTTGAACTATATATACGCGTACAATTTTAGATACGCCTGCGCCTAATTCGTCAGAATTTTCTTTAGTGTATACTTTTACATCGTGAACTATACCATAAGTTCCATGAGGTACGCGAAGAGAAGTATCTCTTACTTCACGAGTCTTTTCACCAAATATCGCATGTAATAATTTTTCTTCACTAGATAATTCTTGAACACCTTTAGGAGTAACTTTACCCACTAGAATGTCGATTTCTTTAACTTCTGTACCGATCTTAATAATACCGTTTTTATCTAGGTTTTTGCGAGCTTCTTCACTTATGTTTGGAATATCTCTAGTAATTTCTTCTGGTCCAAGTTTAGTATCGCGGCAATCGATTTCATAATGTTGCAAATGTATCGAAGTAAATGCGTCATCTTTAACTAATTTTTCGTTAAGTATTACAGCATCCTCATAGTTATAACCGTCGAACGTCATAAATGCGACAACCATGTTTTTACCGAGTGCAAGTTCACCCTCATTAGTACTTGGTCCATCTGCAATTACTTCACCATATTTTACTTTATCTCCACATCTAACAATAGGAACTTGATTGATGCACGTCTCATCGTTACTTCTTTCAAATTCGGTTAAATAGTAAGTGTCTTTACCTTTTGCGTTTTTAACTACTATCTTTTTAGCATCGACATACTCTACTACGCCATCAGCTTTGGCTACAACTGTGCTTCCAGAGTATTTTGCTACAGCGGCTTCGACACCAGTTCCAACGAAAGGTGCTTCAGTTTTAAGTAGTGGTACTGCCTGACGTTGCATGTTAGATCCCATTAGAGCTCTCTTAGCATCGTCGTGATCCAAGAATGGAATCAAACTAGTCGTAAGTGAAACTATTTGGCTAGGCGAAACATCCATATAATTGATCTTATCTGGAGTAACTAGTATGTCATCTCCATTATAACGAACTACTACTTCTTTAGCACAAATCACATTATCGTCATCGACTTCAACAGTCGCCTGAGTTATGTAGTCATCGTTTTCTTCATCTGCTGTCAAGTATTCGATTTCATCCGTAACTTTAGAGTTGACTACTTTTTTATATGGACTCATGATAAATCCGTATTCATTAATCTTAGCATAACTTGCAAGTGATGCAATTAGACCGATGTTAGCTCCTTCTGGAGATTCTATTGGACAGATTCTACCGTAATGACTTGGGTTAACGTCTCTTACTTCCATACCTGCTCTATCACGTGATAATCCTCCAGGTCCTAAAGAAGATAGACGTCTCTTATCAGTAAGCTCAGCAATAGGGTTTACCTGATCCATAAACTTAGATAATTGGCTCGATCCGAAGAATTCTTTTAGAGCTGCAGTTACAGGTCTTATGTTAATTAGTGATTTAGGAGTAACATCCTCTATTTCTTGAGTAGTCATTCTCTCTCTAATTACTCTTTCCATACGTACCATACCTACGCGGAATTGGTTTTCTACTAGTTCTCCGACTTGTCTTACACGTCTATTACCTAAGTGATCGATTTCATCAGTGCTTCCTATTCCACCTAATAAATTTAAGTAGTAACTAACTGCACCGTATACGTCAGAGATAGTTAATCTCTTTTCACTTATAGATTGATCGTTACCGATAATCTTCACTGTTTTTTCTTCGTCTACCTTGTCGTAAGCTAGAACGGTTTGAACTACATTATATTTATCCAATTCTTCGTTTATAGTTACTTCTTTTTTATTGTAACCATTAGCGAAAATAGGTTTTAAACTGTTTTGTATCTCTTTAGTTATTAGAGTTCCCTTGGAAACTATTACTTCGCCATTTTCATCTTTAATGTCTTCTGCGATTTTACATCCGAATAATCTATCTAAAACATTTAACTTTTTGTTGTACTTATAACGGCCAACTTTAGCTAAATCGTAACGGAATCTATCGAAGAATTGCGTTACCAATTGGTTCTTAGCACTTTCAAGTGTTGCTGGTTCTCCTGGTCTTAACTTCTCATAGATTTCGATTAAAGCTTCGTCAGTATTTTTAGTCGAATCTTTTTCGAATGTATTTTCTAGGAATTGGTTTTCTCCAAATAATCCGATAATATCTTCGTCATTAGATAGTCCCAATGCTCTTAAGAAAGTTGTAAGAGGAACTTTACGAGTTCTATCTATCCTTATATATAGGACATCTCTAGCATCTTGTTCGAACTCCAACCAAGTACCCTTATTTGGTATAACTTGTCCTGATATTACTGGTCTACCATTCTTATCTATTTCTCTATTAAAATAGATACTAGGACTACGAACTAACTGAGATTGGATAACTCTTTCTACACCGTTAATTATAAAAGTACCAGATTCAGTCATCATAGGCATGTCGCCTAAGAATATCTCTTGCTCTTTAACTTCGCCAGTTTCATTTAAGAATACTCTCGCTTGTACTTTAAGAGGTGCACTAAAAGTTACTGCCCTTTCCTTAGATTCTTTAACGGAATAACGAGGCTCATCGAAGCTGTAATCTCCAAATTCGAGCGAAATATTACCAGTAAACGATTCTACTGGAAATAAATCTTCAAAAGTCTCCTTTATTCCATTTTCCAAAAAATCTTCATAAGATTTTTTTTGAACATCCAATAAGTTAGATAACTCCATGGTGTTCTTAGTTTTTGAGAAAGTTACTCTTTCTCTATGGTCTCCAAATTTTTGTTTTTTGTATGCCACTTGTTTTTCACCCCTATGCGTATATTTTGGGTAGGAATTTCTTATACATAAAAAGATATGCCACCAATTTACAATTTTACTAGCATATCTTTTAATTGTCAACAAAAAAGTGATAAAATTAGACGAAAAAACAACTCAAAGAAAGTAACAAATCTCGAGTAATTTTTTCACCTACATTTCTATGACATAAATATATCATATATATTTATTTTAAGTCAACTATAATTTACTAGATAATGTAAAAAGATTAGAATGTTTTTCTAATCTTATATTAACTCTATTTAATAGGTTTTAATAATTCTTTTCCGCCCATATATGGTCTCAATACTTTTGGAATACTTACAGATCCATCTTTGTTATAGTTGTTCTCGAGAAGTGCTATTAATGCTCTAGGAGTTGCAACTACAGTATTATTTAATGTATGCAAGTAATAATTTCCTTTTTCACCTTTTACTCTTATTCCAAGGCGTCTTGCTTGAGCATCACCTAAGTTAGAACAAGAACATACTTCAAAGTATTTTTTCTGTCTAGGACTCCAAGCCTCTATATCGCAAGATTTAACTTTTAAATCTGCCAAATCGCCACTGCAGCAGTCTAACTGTCTTACAGGAATATCCATACTTCTAAATAATTCGACACTCATCTTCCACATTTTATCATACCACTTCATAGATTCTCTTGGTTCACATAATACTATCATCTCTTGTTTTTCGAACTGGTGAACTCTATATAGACCTCTTTCTTCTAAGCCGTGAGATCCACCTTCTTTTCTAAAGCATGGTGAATAAGAAGTTAGCGTTATAGGTAATTCATTAGGTTTAACAAGTTGTCCTTTAAACCTTCCGATCATTGAGTGCTCACTCGTACCTATTAGATACAAGTCTTCACCTTCAATCTTATACATCATCGCTTCCATTTCAGGGAAAGACATAACACCAGTTACAACGTTTCCATGAATCATAAATGGCGGAACGCAATAAGTGAATCCATGATCGATCATAAAGTCCCTTGCATAAGCTAGCATTGCTTCGTGAAGACGAGCGATATCTCCGATTAAATAGTAAAAGCCTTCTCCACTCGTTCTACCTGCAGACTCCTTATCTAACCCGTTAAATGAATCTATAATGTCAGCATGATATGGTATTTCATAATCCGGTACCTTTGCTTCCCCAAATCTCTCGACTTCGACGTTTTCAGTATCATCTTTACCAATAGGTACACTAGGATCCATAATCTGAGGTATAACCATCATTCTCTTTTTAATTTCTTCCGCTAAAGTCTCTTCTTCTTTTTCTAAAGCTTCTATATTTTCAGTTATTTCTTTAACTTTAGCTTTCACTTCTTCTGCTTCGCTAGTCTTTTTATAGCGCATCAAAGTACCAATTTCGCTGCTTAACTTGTTCTTTTCTCCTCTTAAATTATCACCATTTAATTTTGCTTCCCTGTACTTTTTGTCTAATTCGTAAACTTCAAGATC
>CALVPA010000070.1 GCA_944350395.1 uncultured Bacilli bacterium | reverse complement strand
ATAGTCGATTACTTTTCCAATAGTGCAAGATTCTATTTTTATCTTAGTCTCTTCCTTTGAAACTATAGATGCTATCGCTGCTGTTGCCGTAAATGTTTGAGTAGTTCTTCTAGGCGAACCGTATTCGATCGGATATCTAAATGTTCTTTCGGCATCCAAATTGTGACTGCTCACTAAGGTTATTATATTTTTTAGTTTTCCGCTATCTAACAAACTAGCACTCAATATCAAACCTTCCACATACGATGAACAAGCACTATAAAGACCTAAGTATGATAAATCGTAATTGCTGAGCGTCTCATTAGTAATTCCAAGTTGATTAGATAGATCTCCTCCTACAACTAAGTCTATCTTACGGTTTTCTAATAAATCGTCTAATACTTTCTTTTCCATTTTTACTTCAGCTTCTTCTGATGTGCTATATCCTTCAAAATAATCTTCTAGTGAAAACTTTGTCTTAATATTTTCGTTTTTTGAAGAAATGCTGGAAGAATCGCCTAAGTAAGCCTTTTTAAATTTAAAACTAGCCATAAATTATCACCTTTATTATGCTTAAAATGAATGCAGAAACTGTTCCATATAGAATTACAGATCCAGCGAGTTTAAACATGTTAGATCCGAGACCAGTTATAAGTCCGTCTTTTCTGTAGTCCATTAGAGAACTTGCTACTGAATGGGCAAAACCAGTAATCGGAATTATTAGACCGAATTTATATTTAGATACTAATCTATCGAAAACTCCGAGACCCGTTAAAACGACTGCAACAATTATGAATGTAACAGATGACCACCCTAGCGCAACTACAACTTCTAAATCGAAGAGTTTAATATATATACTCGTAAGAACGTGATATATTGCTCCTAAAATTCCGCCTGTTAGGAAAGAAATTAAAGCATCTTCTATAACATTTGGATTTTTACTCTTCTCTTTGACTAATTTTGCATATTCTTCTTTATCCAATGAAATCACCATTATTATATTGGGACATTTTATAAAAAATAATACTAACTAGCAACAAAGTTTTTCATCTTTTCTCTGCTTCTCCTTTCTATTCTGCTCACTTTAACTTGAGATAGTCCTAAAGTCTTTGCCGTTTCGTCCTGGCTTAAATCTTCCACATATCTTCTTTCGATTACTTCTTTTTCGAGTGGTGATAGCTGGCTTAAACTTTCTCTTAATAGTATCAAATCGTCTAAATTTTCTCTTTTAGAAAGGTTTAGTTCTACTGAATCTATACTAATAGATGCATTTAGAGAATTTAAAATGTCATAGAATGTACTAGAATCTATGTGTAAAAACTCGGCTGCTTCTTCATAAGACACATCTCTTCCATATTTTTGGGTAAGAAGTTCCTTAGCTTTGACTACACTCTTATAAATTTTTAAATGTTCTTTTCGAAGTTTAATCGGTCTGTTACCATTTGCAGCTTCATACATTTCACCATAAATATATCCATACGCATATGTACTGAATTTGGCTCCTAATTCGGGGTTAAAATTTTTATATGCTTTAGCTAATCCTAAAAATCCCGCTTGTACTAGGTCTTCTCTATCTGCACCGTAAAATTTTTGAGCCGTTTTGTATACTAAATTTTCATACTGTAAAATTACTTCGGTATCCATATATATCGCCTCTTTGAAAAAAATATAGGACATTTTTAAAAGGCTTTAAACGCATTCGACATTACTAGTCATTTTTATTTACAAACTTTACAGATATAAAGTGTCCAATGTTCAAAAGTGTAGATATAACTAGTAAGATTATTCCTACTTTTATAAATATGTTGTTAGTATTCGGGCATTCCTTAGTTTCGGGACTAGATTCTTTCTCATCTACAGCAGTCTTTAATTCTAAAGCATCACTGTCATCTATGGGATTATCTTTAACTATCTCATCTTTTATAATTTCAACGTCAGGTGTCTTATTTTGCACAGTATTTATAACAGTTTTTTCGTTTTCTAAGGAAACTTTTTCTATATTAGTATTTTCATTATTACTTAAATCATCTGTGTTTTGGTCACTATCGTTTTCAATTTTTTTTCTTTCATATATTTTATAGACAAGTACGCTTTCACTAGGATCATACTCGTAGCCATCTAAAGATTCGAGCTCTGACATTATGTAATATTCTTTAGAGAGATTATAATATTTGTATAAATATCTCTTTGAAGTAAAATATGAACACTGGGTGATGTATTTTACAGTGTCATAATTGGATAAATTATGCGATGGCATAAAACTTTCAAATTCATCTTTATTCATTACATTAATAACAGTTTTTTTATAATCATCTAAGTAAAGATCCAATACTACATTTTCTGACAAATAATTGTCATTATCTCCAATATAATCGATGTCGAAATTACACATATATGCTTCATCGTACTTATACGATATAGATATTTCAATATCATTTAACATATAATCTTCATTTAGTTTTAATATAAAGCTATCCATATTAAGCGATTTACCTTCATTGTAGATGTCATCGTTTAACCAATATAAATCATCTACTTCGTAATCTATCTTTTGCCCTTTTACAAAAACTTCTATTTCATATATTATGTTTCTCTCACTTCCCATATCGAAGTTTTTAAACTCTATAGCATTTACACTGTAATTTTCTCTACTCTTTAAAGTAACTGTATGATAACATTCGAGATAAAAATTTCTATTCATATCGTAATAAGTTTCTACTATGGGATTAACCATATCTACATATGGTCTATCTACAGACTCACTACCTAAATCCCCATAATAAACATTTGTTTCTATATTTTTATAAAACTTGTTTAAAAGTACCTCTTCATACTTAATTAAGTCAGTATTTCCCCTTTTTTCTTCTGAATAACCTACAAATTCGTATTCAGTATAATCGCTTAATGCGCATACATTTACACAATATGCCATAATAAGTGCGAATAATATGTTTTTCATTTTCCTTCTTTCTAATCATCCTCACTCTTAATTATTCCGAATTAATCACATTTTTTCTCACAAAAAAAGTAGATATCTATGAAGTGGTATAATAAAAGTAGACAATAACTAAAAAGTTAGATGTCTACTTTTTCTATGTAAAAATAAATTTAAAGGAGATGTATAACATGTCAAGACCAAATGGAACAAAAAATATTATGAGAACACCAGAAGAAAAAGCTAGAATAATTGAAGAATATTTAAACGGAAATGAAGGATTACACTATTATGAGCGAAAATATAATATTCATTATCAAGTATTACATAGATGGTATAATAAATATTTAAAAGAAGGAATCGAGGGATTAAAATCTAGAACAGGTAAAACTAAAGGTAGTAAAAAAGGAAGACCTCAAAAGCCAAAAAATCGAGAAGAAGAACTTGAATTAAGAATAATGAAATTAGAAATAGAAAATGCTCGATTAAAAAAAGGTTATCTTGTGAAAGGAGGTGGGGCTCAAAAGGAATACGTTACTACATACGACGAGAATATGAAATAATTGATGAATTAAAAAATAAATATTCAATCATTAAATTATGCAAGGAGATGTCAGTAAGTAAATCTGGTTATTATAAATGGAAATACAGAAAAAATAATCCATCTGAAAAAGAATTATCAAGACAAACACAGATTGATTTAATAAAAAAAGTACATAAAAAACATCCATCTCATGGTTATAGATGGATTAATGCATTTATAAGAAATAACTATGGAATGATTATGAGTGATAACCATGTTCATTTATGTTGTAAATATGAAAATATACGTTCAACAGGAAAACATTATCAATGGAAGAAGCCTGGTGAAGAACAATGTAAATTTAATAATTTGATATGGAATGGTTGGAAAAACTTAACTAGACCATTTGAAGTGATTGTTTCAGATATGACAGCATTTTGGGTTGACAAAATATATTATGAATTAACATTATATTTTGATGCTTGGAATAAAGAAATTGTTGGTTATGGATTAAGTACTAGGAAAGGAGATATTAAAACATACTATGATGGTCTTAATCAAGTATTAGAAAAAATAAAAAAAGAACAAACTGAAGATTTGATTACTTTGCATACCGATCAAGGTTCAGTTTATTCGGCCAAAGCTTATAACAAGCTTTTAGAAAATTATAACATACAAAGATCAATGAGTCGAGCAGGAACTCCCACAGATAATCCAGTTAATGAATCTTTAAATGGTTGGATCAAAGAAGAATTATTTATTGATTTTGATATAAAACACTGTAAAAATGTTCCCGAACTTATTAAGAAATATATTCATTATTATAATAACGAAAGACCTTCTTATGCTTTAAATTACAAAACCCCAATTCGATATAAAATAGAATCAGGGTTCTAATTTTTTTAAACTGTCTACTTTTACTTGACTAGTTCA
>CALVPA010000069.1 GCA_944350395.1 uncultured Bacilli bacterium | reverse complement strand
GTAGTTCTTCTAAAATATCTTTTACAGTGTATTCATCAGCATTGAACTTTTTACTAAGATCGAGCGAATCTGCCTTCTTTAATGAATCAATAAACTCCTTTTTTCCAAAGTCTTCAATTTTTAAATTTAATTCACGAAGAATATTTTGAGCTAGTTCATAACTTTCTGGATGTATTCTTGTTCTATCTAATGGATTAATTCCATCTGGTATCCTCAAAAAACCGATGGCCTGCTCATATGCTTTATCTGTTAAACCAGCTTTTTTCAATTCTTCTCTACTACTTATTTTGTGCGATTCTTTATATTTCATAAGTTTAGTGATTAAAGTTTTAGAAAGTCCTGAAATATAACTTAATATATTCGAACTTGCTGTATTTACATTAACTCCGACTTCATTAACCACTTTCATAACGGTAAAATCTAAAGCGCCTGACAGTTCTTTTTGATTTACATCATGCTGATATTCTCCTACGCCTATCGACTTAGGATCTATTTTAATAAGTTCACTAAGTGGGTCTTGTAATCTTCTACCTATACTTATTGCGCTTCGCTTCTCGACAGTTAAATTAGGAAATTCTTTTATAGCTTCTTTGCTAGCTGAGTACACGCTTGCTCCTGCTTCGCTGACGATTGTATACTTTACATCAGTTCCTTTTATTACAGAAGAAACAAATTCAGCAGATTCACGGCTTGCAGTTCCATTACCTATAGCAATTACTTTTATGTCATATTTTTGAATTAACTCTAAAAGTTTCTTCTTAGATTTTTCAAAATCTTTTACTGGTTCGTTAGGATATATGACAGCGATGTCCAATACATTTCCGTTTTCGTCCAATACGGCAAGTTTGCAACCAGTTCTAAAAGCTGGATCGAATCCTAAAACTCTAGACCCTTTTATTGGGCTAGTTAATAAAACATTTTCTAAGTTAGTACTGAATGTCTTTATAGCTGTACTCTCTGCTTCTTCAGTCAAATCACTTCTTATAAGCCTTTCGATGCTAGGAAGCATAAGTCTCTTTAATGCGTCTTTAATGGCATCTTTTACATATGTAGAAGTATATGACTCCGAATTTTTAACTATCTTTTTCTCTAAGTATTCATATATTTGATTTTCGTCGTATTCTAGTTTTACAGACAATACTTTTTCTTTTTCACCGCGATTTATGGCAAGCACTCTGTAATTTTTTATATATTTTATCTTATCTCTAAAATCGTAATACATTTCGTAAATTGCATTTTCATCTTCGCTATTTTTCTTCTTTTTAGTAACTAAAAAGCCTGTATTCCATATGAAAGTTTTTGTAGAGTTTTTATAAAAAGTGTTATTCGCTATCCATTCACTTATTATGTATTCGGCATTTTGTATTGCTTCATCTTTAGGCATGTCATATTTTTTGACTAATGTGTCGATATCTCCCTTTGTTGGAAAACTCATGAATATTTTTGCTAAAGGCTCTAGTCCCAATTTTAAAGCGATACTTGCCTTAGTCTTTTTGCCCTCTTTGAACGGTTTATAAATTTCATCTACTTCAACGAGTTTGCTCGCTTCCATGATGGCATTTTTTACTTCTTCTGTAAGAAGTCCTTTTTCATCTATTAATTTAATAGTATTTTCTTTCTTTTCTAACAAATTAATTTGGTAATTATATACGTCGCTTATATTTTTTATCTCGGTTTCATCTAAATTCCCTGTCGCTTCTTTTCTATACCTTGCAATAAATGGAATAGTTGCACCATCTTCTAATAGTTTTAAGACTGCTTCTATTTGATTTTCTTTTATATTTAAATTTTTACTAAGTTCTTTAATTATTTCTTTATTCATCATTTCACTCCTTCTTAATTATACAATGAATTGGTGTTTGTAACAATAAAAAAGAAAACATTTACTAGATGTTTTCAATTCTATTTTTTAGTCTGTTCGAACCCATTATTCTCATTATTTCGTACAAATCTGGAGTCATACTTTCTGTAGTAATCGCTACTCTTAGAACAGTAGATACGTCTCCTACATGCCCCTTAAAGTTATCTGGATTTTCTTTATATTCTTTTACTTCTCTAGCGTATCCAAATCTTTGAGATAAATCTTTTATCTTATTAAACCATACGTCTTTATCGTCTTTTTCATCGTAGTATTCTTCAAAATAAGTCTTAACAAGATTTCTTATTTCGTCCGCATCTGTGATGCTTTGATATTTGTAGTCTTTTTCGTGTTTATCGAATAGTTCATCGAACATATACCATATCTTTTCTTTAATTTCTGAGTAGTTAGCATAATCTTTACGAGGCTTTTTTTGCTCTCTTTCTATATTTAGAATTTCAATAGTATATTCTTTATTTTTAGTTATTATATCTGCAAATTCTGTATCGTATTTTGTTGCCCACTTAAGTAATTCGTCGTAAACTTCCGTAGCCTTTTTCTTGCTTATAATGTTCTTAGAAATATTATCTAGTTTATCTAAATCGAAGAAAGCACCAGACGTAGACATCTTTTTAGGGCTAAAGTTGAACTCATAAAATTTAGCATCTGGATGAGCAGTTCTCCACTCTTCATAATTCGAATTTACTATAGTCATTACAGATTCTATTACTGCCTCTTTAGGATAACCCATTTTTTCATAGTATCCCATCAGTGCTTCAGGATCTTTTCTTTTGCTTATCTTTCTTACAGTATCCCCATCTTTTTTCATAATCAAAGGAGTATGAATATATTTAGGTGCTTTATAACCGAATGCCTTAAATAGTTCTATGTGTAATGGAACTGATGGAAGCCACTCTTCTCCTCTTACCACGTGAGTTGTCCTCATCAAATGGTCATCTACTAGATGGGCAAAGTGATATGTTGGAAGGCCATCGTTAGACTTCATAATAGGTACATCCATATCATTTTCTGGTAATTCGACTCTTCCCTTGACTAAATCATCGAATGGGAATTTTTTCTCAAAGTTTCCAAGTGATTTAAATCTTATAACATAACTTTCTCCATTTTTAATGCGGTTGTAAGCTTCCTCAACTGGTATATTTCTGCACTTTGCGTATCTTCCATAGTATCCAGTGCGAACTTTACTCTTATCTTGTATTTCGCGCTGTTTTTCTAAATCTTCTTTAGTACAAAAGCAAGGATATGCTCTTCCTATTTCGATTAAATGTTTTACAAATGTTTGATAAATCTCTTTCCTTTCACTTTGGATATAAGGACCGTAGTTTCCAACTATTTTGCCTTTGTATTCATATTCATCGGGGTTTAATCCATAAAAATCTAGTACGTTCATTATCATATCGACCGCACCTTCTACTTCGCGGGATTTATCTGTATCTTCGTTTCTCAAATAGAATACGCCATTAGTATTTTTAGCTTGTACAAAGTTTATTAATACTTGCATCATATTTCCTATGTGCATAAATCCTGTTGGAGATGGAGCAAAACGAGTAACTCTTGCTCCTTCTTTTAAATTTCTTTCAGGATATTCTTTTTCATAATCTTCGATTGTTTTAGTTATATTGGGGAAAATTAAATCCGCTAAATCTTTATTTGTCATTTTATCACTACACTTTCATCATTCTTTTATAAGTATTTTACTATTTTTCATAGACTCAGGTATGCTTATATCCATATAAGTTAAAATAGTTGGTGCGACACTAGTTAAGGAACCGTCTATAAGTTTTATTTTTGAATCCGTTATTAAAAATGGTACTTTATTGCATGTATTTTTTGTAACTGCTTTTCCATCAGAATCAATCATATATTCTGTTTTTCCATAATTAGAAAGTAAAACGATTGTGTAGAAATTAAGTTCTGCACTTTCGATTATTTTACCTAGACATTCGTCTATAAACTCTAACATCTTTACTGTTTTTTCATAATTACCAGTACGTCCGATAATCGATGCACCATCTAAACTAGCTAATATGAAATCCGTATCTTTTTCCATACACTTAATAATTTGTTTAGTTATCGCAGCACAAACAAGTTCTTCTTTTTTATCGGGAATTATGTTAGGAGGGTCGATTAAATAGTTGTTACATTTTGGTAACTTTTGTTTTCTATCACCGTTGAAGTGATATGTAACATTTTCAAAATTAGATTCACTAGCTATGCGAGCCTGTGTTAAATCTAGTTTACTCAAATATAGTCCTAAATTATTCGATGTATCGTCCTCTTCATTTATCAAAACAGTCGCATTTATCTTTGAATCAACTGGATACATAATTAGCGTTTTAACATTTATGAGAGGTCTAGTCTTAAACTCTGTAACTTCACTAGGATTTGTTAGGGCCATAAGTATTTGTTTTGCACCATCGCTTTGATAATTTGTCCATATTACGACGTCGTTATCTTTGATATTATGATCTGGTTCAACGAGTATAGGTGGTAAATATTCATCTGTAATATTTCTTATATAACAATTTTTAAGGGCAAGGCGCAATTCTTTTACTTTTAAACCTATACCATTTCTAATTAGGTCATAATATATCTTAGTTCTGTCCCACTTATTTTCTTCATCCATCGCGTAGTATCTTCCACATACTGAAACGGCTGGAGCACCGGTAGATTCGATCAGTTCGACATATTTTAAAACACTTTTTGCTTCGACATCTTTACCGTCACTTATAAAATCTACAGCGACATTTACTCCTTCACCCATCAAAAATTCTATTATTTTTATGGTATCGCTTATATTAGAGTTTATTCCAGCATCACTCATAAGACCTATAATATGAATCGTGCTTTTGTGCTTTTTTGCATGTAGAACTGCATTTTTGATAGCAGTATTAGTTGCGAGATTATCCTTTTCGACAAACTCATGAACGAATGTGCTTCTCTGTTTTAATATTTGACCTGCAGCAATTGTTTTGTACCCAACTATTTCATTACCAGCTTGTCCTTCAGGTAGGCCAACTAAAGAGCCAGAGGTTTCTATTTTACAGTTCGGAAACTTTTCTAATAAACCATTGTAGTTTGGCATATTCGCATTTTGAACTGCATTTCCTACTGTTTCGTCACTGAGACCAAATCCATCTATCACAAGTGTCAAAATTTTTTTCATAATTTCACCTGCATATATAATAACACATTTCTAAATAATTCTCCACTTTAGGGAATAAAAGAGCCACCTAGGCTCATTTTTTTTCTCGATACACACTCAATAAAAATTTTATGTTGTTTTCATAAAACCTTTTTAATCTCTTAGGTTCAGTAACTATTCTATAAAGCCATTCCAAATTTAACTTGATAAATATTTTTGGAGCTCTTTTTTTATAACCGCTTAAAACGTCGAAAGTACCGCCGACACCCATATAAATTCCTTTTTTTACTTTAGAAATATATTTCATTATGAGTTTTTCCTGCATAGGTATTCCAAGGGCCACAAGACATATATCAGGTTCCAACTTAACAATTTCACTAAAGACTTTATCTTTATCTTCTACATATCCATTAGAAAAACCAAGTATTTTTATTTTGGAATAATTTTTCTTGATTACTTCGACTAATCTTTCTACTACTTCTTCTTTAGCACCAAATAGATAAATAGCTTTCTTTTTTTGATTTGCTAATTCTAAAAGTTTGATTGCTGTATCGCATCCCGTTATTCTTTCTTTCACTTCAATTTTGAAGTGTTTTGCTCCCTTTACTATGGCTATACCGTCGGGAATTATATCGTTATCTTTATTTAAAATTGCGCCTTTTAATTGAGAATCAGTTAAGGCAATTTTAAAAGTCTCAGGGTTTGCCGTTATTATAAATTTTTTTTGTTTATTATCTAAATATTTACTCAATTTAATATAATATTCATTCGCACTTTTTTTATACAGAACTTCAAAAAATTCTTTCATTTTTTATCACAACTTTCTAACAGATCAAACCATTTTTCTTTAACGACTTCATAATTGAATTCTTGAGCGGTAACTAGGGCGCTTTCTTGTAATGCCTTTTTTTCTTTTTTATCATAATTTAAATATTCAATAATCTTTTTACACATCTTTTGTTTATTTCTATCATGTATTAAAAATCCATTTTTATTATTCTTAATTATATCTTTTGCACCTGTAGCACAATCGAATGCGATTGGAGGCACTCCACATTTCATAGATTCGATTAGAACTATTCCAAAAGATTCTCTTAACGACGTCATTATATACATTGAAGCGTTTTCATAATACTTTTTTATTTCGCTTGGAGAAGTAAACCCGTGAATAGTTACACTATTTTCTAAACCGTATTCATATATTTTATTTTCTATAGAAGTTCTTTCTTTTCCATCTCCGAACACATCTAACTTAGTTTTTGAATCTTCGTCGTGCACTAGCTTAAATACTTCGATTAAATCGAGCATACCCTTTTCTTTTTCTAATCTTCCAACCGATATCAAATTTTTAGTATTCAAATTTGATAATACGTCATATGTGTCGTCTACGACATTTGGAATGTAACATATTTTTAAATTAGGGATTACAACTTTATAGATTTTAGAAGCACTTTTTGACACCAATACTAATGCGAACAAATTTTTTGAATTTTTTACTATTCTGTCTGTATATTTTGCATCTACTATATAGTTGTGCTCAACACCTATTTTTATAGCGCCTTTTCTACCATACCTGTTTAGTATGTCTGTAAAATCGATTCTAGATGAAATCATATATTTTGACGAAGAATACTCTACAAATCCTCTAATCAATTTCTTTTTAAGATACAATATCTTGATAGCTTTTAGACCCTCTATAAATGTTTTAATATATCTGTGATTTTTAAGACTGTTCATAAATTCTTCTCTGTTTGGTTTTAGGGTGGTTAAATAGTTAACTTTAACATTATTATTTATTTTAAATGGACATTTATCAACAGTTTTATAAAGCGATACTATCTCTACATCATATTTTGTAGAGAGCATATTAGCTAAATCGACCGTTGCCCTTTCAGCTCCACCATAACCAAGATGCAAACTCAATATAGTAACTTTATTGTCATTTATTTTATTTTTCTTAAAAAAATTTAATTCATTTAATAAATACATGAAATATATAGATATATAAATTGAGACAGCTGGATCCAATAATATATGTCCACTTATGCAAGAAATGCCACACACCAAAAGTATCATAAGCCCATAGAAAAGCGTATCTTTGTTAAATTTTGCAATTTTTAACTTTAAATTTTTAGTGACCACATATAAAAGATAGAAAAATGGTAATAATATTATGAGTAATCCACATATTCCCAAATGGTAAAAGATATCTAATAAATCTATCTCTATAAGTTTATTTATGTTTGTGTTATTTATCCTTTGGGTATCGCTAAATCCTATACCAAAGAGTACAGTTTTA
The DNA here is from genome assembly GCA_944350395.1 of uncultured Bacilli bacterium. Taxonomy (GTDB): domain Bacteria; phylum Bacillota_I; class Bacilli_A; order RF39; family UBA660; genus RUG11867. The sequence continues at coordinate 15,773 of CALVPA010000069.1, read as the reverse complement.
AATGACAAATTGGAAACATATATCTCATTCGTATCCAAAATGTAAGTATTCCTATCGCTGAGTAATGCGATCAATATTTGGCCAAATTTACTTTCATCTATTTCAATTACTTCGTTAGGGCACGAAACACCAGCATCTTCGTTAATAAGTCTGTTCATATTATTTATTGAGTAACTATTGTACATGAATAAAAATATAAAAAGAAATATACAGAGAGCAGAACTAGCAGGATTTTTAGTTAAACTTTTATTGTGTAGAAATGCGCATATTAGACAGATAATTCCAACTATTATTAAACCCAAAAATGTAACTTTAGTTCCAATTTGACTTATCGCTATTATTGCCGGAACTATGAATAAAAATAGTGTTGGCCTTTGATCGCTTATAAGTATGTATAAGAAAGGAAATAAAAGCACTAATATCGCAGATATTTCGTTCGCTGAATAATACCATCCGATATAACCATAACTGCCGTCGACATATGTGTTATATGCACTGTTCGTAAGTAATGGAATTAGTAACAGTACAGAGTATACGATTATGTTGCTTAAAAGTATTTTATTCATAAGTTTTTTATCAAATCCACTATCCGAATAAAAGCAAGTTAGCGATGCCGTCATCACGGGAAAAAACATAAATTTAAATAAGTACGATAACTCTGTTAGTATATATTCTTTATTTAATAAGTCTACTTTAGTCATAAAATAAAATAATAAGAATATAAAAATTAAAAATACGTATGTAATAGCCATTTTCTTGTATTTAGAACTAGTAATAAAAGCTAGATACCATAAAAAATATAAAAGCATTAGACCTTTAATTATTACTCCAAGTGTTAAAAAAGTATCAGAATGTCTTACCGTAATGCTAGTTATTAAATCTATAAACGGGAGTAAGAAAATTACTATATTAAAATATTTGTGTTTATTAACTGTCATACAATTACCTCTAACTAATTTTATTATACTAAACTTAAATTAATCTTTCAATAACACAAAAAAAGGACTGTTAATCCTTTTTTTTGTGCTTGTGTTCGAATAAAATATCTGTTTTAATTACAGTAAATAAGAGCAATATCGATAGTACTATATACATGTATGATGCTGCCTTATTATCATTTAGAGTTATAAATATAGAGACAGATGCAAATGCTAAATTTATTAAATATATTATTAAAACTGTCTTTCTCGTAGAAAATTTCATCTTTAAAAGCTGATGGTGAAAATGCTCTTTATCTGGAGTACCAATAGATTCGCCTTTCAATAGTCTTCTCAAAATAGCGAAAAGTGTATCAAAAATCGGAATTGCTAATATGACTATAGGAACGACAAAACTGTTAAATGTAACATTTTTAAATCCTAGAAGCGATATTATCGCAATCATAAATCCTAAAAATTGGCTTCCCGTGTCGCCCATAAATATTTTTGCAGGAGGAAAGTTAAAAATCAAAAATCCTAATGTAGAACCGAGCATAATAATACTCAAAATGATGTCCAGTCCACCTATTCTGTTCGTAATTATTGCTATGATTGCAATCGTAAGGAAGTATATAGATGCCACACCAGAAGCTAATCCGTCTAAACCGTCTATAAGGTTTATCGCATTTATACATGCGACTATGAAAAATAGTGTTAAATATGGAGCAAGAGCACCAAAATTTATATAATAATTAAATATATATACATCTTGTAATACTATATTTCCATAATAAACTATTATTAATCCTGCTATTAATTGGCCAATCAGTTTATATCTTGCTTTTAAAGGGTTAATATCATCTATTAATCCGAATAAAATTATGACGAAACTTGCGATAACAATAGATAGCATTTGATTAGTCATTTGTCCAAAAAACATATAGCAGATTAAAAAAGATAAATAAATAGCGAGTCCGCCTAATCTAGGCATAGGTACTTTGTGAACTTTTCTTTTATTGGGAATATCCATCGCTCCGACATGAATGGCAACCTTTTTACAAATTGGAACTAATATTAGACTTACTATAAAACTGATAAGTGCCATCATCACTACGGAATGTCCATTTACTTCTAAAGACATATAATCACTCATTTCACAATTATTATACAACAAAAACATTATTTTACAAATCTTTAAAGTAATATTTAACGATAATTTGCCATAATAAAAATGGTGAATTTTATGAATTCGAGTGTTCAATATATAAAAGATTTTTATAAAGATAATCCCGACTTTATTTTACGTAAAATAGATGTAAATTGGAAAGACAAAGTATATGTTCTATTTTTTGAATCACTTTGTGACTCTGGAAGTATATATAATTTTGTATTAAAAAATCTATACGACACTAATAATTTTAGTAAAAAAATATTCCATATCGAAAGAGTTTTAAGTGGTCCAAAGTTAGTTAAAGTCGAAAGTGAAGAGAAAATTTTTTACTATTTAGAAAATGGTTTTTGTGTAGTCATATTTAAAAAAGAAATTTGGGCTCTAGAAGTAAAAGCGAACATTGATCGAGGTATTACTGATTCCCAAACAGAACCGAATATGTACGGACCTAAAGATGCTTTTTGTGAAAACTACCAAAAAAATCTCGGTTTAATAAAAAGAAGAGTAAAATCTAAAAACTTGATATGTGATAGTGTTGATGTAGGAGAATACACTAAAACTAAGATTAGTCTTATATATATAAAGGATAAAGTTAGCAATAAAACTATAAACAAGATTAAAAACAATTTAAATAAACATAGATTTAAAGATGTAGTGGATTCTTTCGATATAAGTAAGAATATAGAATCAAACAAAGTATTTCCAACTATTTTTAAAACTGAAAAACCCGCTATTGTATCTCAGTTCTTGTTAAAAGGTTATGCCGTATTACTTATTGATAACACTCCTTTTGTGTTAATATTAGATGCAAAATTAAAAGATTTTATAAATCCTTCTACTACTGATAAGTTTGTAATAATTTTAAGATATTTATGCTTTATTTTGACTGTACTGACACCCGCAATTTATATAGCACTGATAAATTTTAACCAAGAAGCTATACCTACGAGCCTACTAATAAATTTTAGCGAACAGCGAAGTGGTGTTCCATTCCCTGCTATAATTGAAGCATTTATTATGTTGTTTGTCTGTGAAATTTTAAGAGAGACTGATATTCGGTTTCCAAGTAGTTACGGAAGTTCGGCTTCGATATTAGGAGCTCTCATATTGGGCGATGCTGCAGTCAATGCTGGAATTGTAAGCCCAATCATGATCATAATTATCGCGATAACTTTTATTACTAACTTAATATTTACAGAAATCAAGTTAGTTTGGGCCATCAGAATTATGCGCGTAACATTTTTAATAACATCTAGTTTGTTAGGGTTATACGGATTAAGTTTAGCAATTATTCTTTGTCTAATCGAACTAGCCAATGTGAAAGTTTATGAGGGAAGTTATATATGAAAAAAATTTTATTAATATTATTGCTACTTTTATTAAGTGGATGTTATGACTACAATGAATTAAATGAACTAGGCATTGTCTCAACAATGTTTATAGATTACAAAGATGAGGAGTTTGTTACTACTCTAGAAATATTAAATACAAATGAGTCGAGCAAAGAAGTGTCTTATATGTTTAACGGTAGTGGTAAAACTATAGAAAGCAGTATAAATAACTGTTTTAGTAATGCGTTTTTAATACCTTATTTTAGCCACATGTACACAGTAATAATAAGTGAAGAGGTTGCTAAAGATAAGTTAGAAAACCTTTACGATTATTTTACTAGAGATGTCGATTATAGAAAAGATTTTTATATTTTGATATCGAATGATATAAACGAAATAATAAAATACGAACCTAAAAATAAATTATCCATTGGTGAAAATATTAAAAAGATTATCGAAAATAGTGAAAATAAAAATGCAAAATACATTGTTAACAATTATCGAGAAATACTGGACAATTATTTGAATAACAATAATTATGTCTTGGGAAGTATTCAAATAGATAATGATAATTTAACTTTAAGTGATAATTTTCTCATATCTAACAATAAATTAGAACTAAAATTAGATGAAAAAGCGGTTTTATTTATGAATGTTTTGAATAATTACAGTTCTACTTTTCAAATTGACTCAAAAGACAGCTTCGATATATATGAATATAAGGCTGACACCAAAGTTGATAAAAATAAAATAGAAGTCAGTTTAGCTGGTAATGCTCGAATTTTAAATCTCAATTCAGAAAAGACAAAAATAGATGTAAATATAAATAATATCGAAAAAGAATTGGAAACATATGTAAAAGATTATTTTTACAAGTGTTTAGAATATGCAAAAAATTTAAATAAAGATATATATAATTTTAATTTTCTATATTATAAATATTATCCAAATTCAGTCGATGAAGATACTTGGAAAACAATTGATTACGATATAAATGTAGATTTAAAGATAAATGAAAAAGGGTTGATTTTTGATTCTGTAGGAGAAGAAGCTTATGAAAACTAGAACATCATATTTTTTTGGAAGAAGTCTATTTTATGGTATCGGTCTATCATATTTATTTAAATTAACTAAATCTAATTTTTGGATTGCTTTTTTGGTAGGAACAATTTTAGGAATTTTGATTCTATATTTCATAAAAAATACTAATAATAATAAAATAATTAAAAATATATGTGGTATAGTTTTAACAATAATAACGTCTGTAATCCTTATCAATTTTGCTCATACTCTGTATTTGGAAAATACGCCTCTATTGTTTTTAACTATATTTACTCTTGTACTTTGTTATATTATGAGTAAATGTGAAAATAATGCTTTAACGAGAGTTGCGCAAATACTATTCATTTATTCCATATTTTCATTTTTATTTGAAGTACTGAGTTTAGTTCCACATGTTAAAATAAGTAATATTTATCCCCTATTTAATTCATCTGTATTAGATACTATATGGGGAATAATAGTATTTGCTCTCATAAGTACGGCACCGATTATAGTATTAGATAGTGAAAGCACTTCTAAAGAAAAGATTATAAATTATGTTATAAGCATGTTTACAATCCTTATCATAGGTTTTCTTTCAATAACTGTTCTTGGATTAAAAGAAGTACTCATTTATAGATATCCAGAATATGTCGTTTTAAAAAGAATAAAAATATTAAATTTTATCTCAAATGTAGATAATTTATTCAGCTTTGTGATAATAATAGATTTAATATTGACAATCGTACAAAGCATTAAAAATATTAATTTTAAAAGTAAAAAAATAGAAATAGGAACATTAATTTTAATTACCTTAATTGTAAATTATATATGTATGAACAACTTTACAATAATGTTTTTGTATAACTATTTGCCATATATAGTTATATTTCTATTATTTTTGATATTAATTCCTAAAAGATAGCTGTATATTTTTTGGCTAAAGTGACTATTATATTATTAGGTGAAAAAACATGAACTTAATTCCTACTGTAGTTGAAAGAAGCAGTAATGGAGAAAGGGCATATGATTTGTATTCTCGTCTTTTAAATGACAGAATCATATTTTTAAGCGGTGAAATAACTGACGATAGTGCTAATATCGTTATAAGCGAATTATTATACTTAGATTCACTAAACAATGAGGATATATGTATTTATATAAATAGTCCCGGTGGATCAGTAACAGCAGGTTTAGCTATTTACGATACGATGAATTATATCAAAAGTGATGTCGAAACTATCGTTGTAGGTATGGCGGCATCGATGGCATCATTTTTATTAGCTGCCGGAACAAGAGGCAAAAGATATGCCCTTCCTAATTCAGAAGTCATGATACACGAAGTTTTAGGCGGAACAGAAGGCCAAGCGACTGTTATCAAAATACAAGCAGATAGAATTTTAAAATTAAGAGATAAAATGAATAATCTATTAGCTAAACTAACAAATAAAACTGTTAAACGAATAAATAAGGATACAGAAAGAGATAATTTTATGAGTGCTAAAGAAGCACTAGAATACGGTTTAATCGATAAAATATTAGAATAAAAAAAGAACCGCTTAGCAGTTCTCAACATTCATTATGGTGCGCCCAGAGGGAGTCGAACCCCCAACCTTTAGATCCGTAGTCTAACGCTCTATCCAATTGAGCTATGAGCGCAAAAAATTAAAACTAGATATATTATAGCACAATTTTACATCTTTTCAAGTATTCGAAATAAAATACAAATAAAAAAGCCTCATCTGAGGTAATTTTTTTATGGTGGCACCAACGGGAATTGAACCAGTGACACAAGGATTTTCAGTCCTCTGCTCTACCGACTGAGCTATGGTGCCAAAAAAATGGCGGTTCGTACGGGATTTGAACCCGTGATCTCCTGCGTGACAGGCAGGCGTCATAGACCACTAGACTAACGAACCATGGTTGCGGGAGAAGGATTTGAACCTACGACCTCTGGGTTATGAGCCCAGCGAGCTACCGCTGCTCCATCCCGCGATAAACAAATAAAATTAATGGCGGAGAAAGAGGGATTCGAACCCCCGCGCCGTTTCCGACCTTCTGGTTTTCAAGACCAGTCCCTTCAACCAGACTTGGGTATTTCTCCATTTGTCAACTCGTTTTCTTAAGTGACAAGTAGATTATAACACAATTAATTTTAAAGTGTCAACCTCTATTTTACTATTTTAAGGTAATTATTTGAAAAAACACTTGCAAAAAAGCATAAAATATTATATACTCAAATAGTCTTAGCAATTAAGACAGTGCCTGCCCATGTGGCGGAATAGGTAGACGCACAGGACTTAAAATCCTGCGGGCATAATAACCCGTGCCGGTTCAAGTCCGGCCGTGGGCACCATCTTAATCGAGAAGTAGCACAGCTTGGTAGTGCACCTGGTTTGGGACCAGGGGGTCGCAGGTTCGAATCCTGTCTTCTCGACCATTTAAAATATTAAGCCTTTAGAGGCTTTTTTAATTATTTAAATTTATATCAAATTATGATGCAATAAAAAAAGTTTGTGAAATCACAAACTTTATTTTTTTTATGGTGTCCCGCATGAGATTCGAACTCATGACCCTTTGATTAAAAGTCAAATGCTCTACCGACTGAGCTAGCGGAACATAATGGTTGCCTTGGGTGGACTCGAACCACCGGAATGTCAGAGTCAAAGTCTGATGCCTTACCACTTGGCTACAAGGCAATTCAAAAGTGGTGGAGGGACATGGATTTGAACCATGGAACCCTAAGGAACAGATTTACAGTCTGCCGCGTTTGACCACTTCGCTATCCCTCCAACATAAAAATGGTGCCGACAGAGGGAGTCGAACCCCCAACCTACTGATTACAAGTCAGTTGCGCTGCCAGTTACGCTATGTCGGCAAAAAAATGGTGGGCGCTATAGGACTCGAACCTATGACCCCCTGCTTGTAAGGCAGGTGCTCTAACCAACTGAGCTAAGCGCCCGTAAAGATAGGACAAACTAAATATAACATTTAAGTCCTTTTATGTCAAGATTTTTTGTGAATTTATTCAAAAATTCGACTTATTATCCGTTCAATTCTATCTCTTGGAGCTTATTCTCAATCCAAATTGGAAGTAGTTCTTTTAATTTACTAAATCCATTTGGACTTTCCATTAATCTACCTTTTTTATTAGTTAGCCTATAATCTATAGATTTTATCGATAATTTTATTTGGCATTTGTCGTTATCGACATCCATTATCTTTGCATATATAGTTTCACCAATAAAGGCAAAATTTCTCACATTAGATACAAATTTATCAGACATCTCCGAAATATGTATCATACCGTTATATTCTTCATCGACTTTAACAAATATTCCATAATTCTCAATATTTGTCACAGTGACTTTAATAATATCACCGGTGTGGTAATTCATAAATAATACACCTCGTGAGAAGTATTATAGCACACATGATTTAAAAAGTAAAATTTGACACTTTTTTGATAATTTGTTATACTATAGGACAGTAATTTGGTGAAGATATGAATAAAACTAATAAGGTAGATACTAAAAATTATAGCGCTGATGTAAAGGAAATTATAAAAATAATCGACGATATAAGACCTTTTTTAAATATGGATGGTGGCGATATAGAATTTATCAAATATGATGAAGAAACAGCCACTTTATATGTCAAAATGCACGGCGCATGTGCTATGTGTATGATGCAAGATGAAACTTTAGAAAATGGTCTTTTAGGTGCTATACAAGAAAAAGTTCCTAGTGTTAAGAAAATCATAAATACTCCTTTATGATTTTCTTTTTAATATCCAATCGATTTTTAGTAATGTACTTTTTTTTGAAATTTCATAGTACATATCTTTGAGAAATTTTTCATAATCATTTATCTTATCAGTGTATTTTAAAAGAATATCTTCATCTTCATTTTTTTCGATAACCTTATTTAAATCGTCAAAATAATAAGATGGATATAGTAACCTTAAATACAATAAATTGTATTCTAGTGGACTGAGTATATTTTTGCTAAATAACCAATCTAAATCTTTTTTTATATCATATCCGTTAAAGAAGCATGACTTTATATACTCACTTATATCTCTAACTCTGTAATCTATGACGATATCTAAAGGATTATAATAGTTTAAACTGGTATTTGGATAAAATATTCTTCTATGTGATAAAACTAATGGAATTTTATCAATTTTTAAAAGATTATAATATTCTATAGCATTTTCTGCGAGACCTACAAAATAACTAAAACTTTTTATCGCGATTTGATGATTTTTTCCTAATTCGCTCATTTGGTATTCCAAGTAATCTACCTTCCTCGACCACAAATCTCCCCAGTTGGATCTACTAAGTAAAGTCATAGAATCGTCATTGACAACTATTTGGTCGCTTATTATATCAATTAAATTAACCTCAGTATTCATAGGCCCATTAATTTTTAAAAGTATAAACATTTTGCCATTATTCTCTGTGTAAATCGTACCGAATTTATTCTTAATAATATAGTGATACTTATTTACAGTTTCACTTACTATTTTATAAATTAAATCGATATCTTCTTTAGGCCTATTTATCCTTAATAAGTAAAATTTATTGTAATCGATATAGAAAGAATAGATGTCGTTACTTTGCATTTCTATATTATCTACATCTAAATTATAGTAAAACATTAAAAAATTTTTCATATCATATCACATTACATTATATGAAAAAAAAGACCAATCTAAGATTGATCTTAAGCAGCAGTATTGTTTGGCATATCAAACCAATTAGTTTCTATGTCTGAACTGCTAGCTGGTTCCTTAGCAGGTTCAGGTACTATTGGTGTTACTGGTTCGGGCTCTTTCGGAGTCATATTGTTTACATTTTGAGTATTCTCTTTTATCTGTTCATTTGCCACATAATTAGCATGTTGTTCATTATGCATATTGCTTAATTCTATAGTAGCATTATATCTTTTTATGGCATCTAATTCCATTTCTTTTAATTTATTGATGTATTCTATCATTTCAGCATACTTTTGCTCTAATTCATTAGCATCTAACGGTTTAAATGTCAAATTTACATTGGCGCTAGCATTTACAGGCGTAATATTATTTGTTTCTGCCACATTTGGTGTAACATTTGCTTGCTGAGCACCTATTGGTTCGTTAGAAGCAGTTGATGTTTCTACAGAAGCATTTATTGCTTCATTTAATGTTTGAGTTTTAGGTTCCTCTATTGGTTCAGGTGTAACTACTTTATTAACTGGTTCACTCATGCTTGCAACTGCTTGTGCATATATACCTCTTTGCTTGTTGATATAGTCATAATTAGTTGGCATTGCTATTGCTCTATCGCTTACGCTAACTGCATTTACTAATTCTGAAGGTGGCAAATACTTTACAGTGTTGTTTACTGCTCCTTTTAAAGCTTCGCCCATGTGTCCTTTTAATTCGTTCCACTCTTCTTCAGTGATTGGCGTATCAAGTGTAGGATTATTTTGTAAAATCTTACTCACATAAATTTTAACTGTACTGTTAGTACCCGTTCCAGTTATTTCGTTTAGAGTATAATAAAGGTACTTCTTGCCAGATACTGTATTTTCTAAATAACATATTATATCGGCAGAAATTTGATTGCCTTTTTCTGTAGTTATTGTAATTTTTTCGTTCATTTCAATCCCTCATATTCTATACAAGATATTATCATAAAATAAATCTTTATTCAATCTTTTATTCTTTTAATTATAAAATATTTGCAGCCATATGCACAATAATTTTCTATATAATTTTTAACTTCTTTATAATCATTAATTTTATTATAATTTTTATTATTTTTATCGTTAAAACCTTTTAGTCTTAGTTTTCCATAAGCCCAGTCTCCTACGATATAATCGTAATCATCAAAATACTCTGTAAGCTTTTCTCTAAGTGATTCTTCATCTAGTGCACCTCTAGCGTCTTCAACTACTTCGAATCTTTTGCCTTCTATATTTATCATAATATCCCCCTATTACATATGTAAAAACAAATAAATTATTCCTATAGACATTTCAGCTGCAATTATACTCATTATTAAAAGCGCATCTACTAAACCGTTACCACTAGAAATTACCGTATTACTACTGAGAAGAGGCTTTCTCTTTTTTTCTTCTTTTGGTACTTCTAATTCAGACATTTTACTTTTAATATATTTGTTTAATTCTGCAACCATTCGATAGTCCATTTCTTTGACTTTTTCAATGTCGACGCCAAACCTAGAATAAGTAAATTCATCTAAATACTCAGGTTTTATCTCAACTAATTCTACATTATTAGACAATAATTTTTTCTTTTTTTCCCAAATAGTTCTCGTCTTATTAGGCTCTAAACTTGTATTAAAGTGCAATTTTATTATCGAAAAATCGTTTAGTAAATCGTTTTCAAAATGGCTTAAAGTTTCGAGCGATGGTTCTTCGATCAGACATTTATATAGGAACATGGTTATTATAGAACTCTCTACTAAACTAGCAACATCTGATTTAAGAGACGGATTTTCTTTATTTTTTTCCCTAAACTCTTCATATCTTACAGTATCTCTTAAGAAGTTATCATAAACAGTACTGGTAAGTCCATAGCAATATATGAGAGTAGTAAAAGCATTTTCATTTTTTTCATCATAACACTTTTTAATTGGACTTGTTCCATAGATATCACAGAGGCATTCAACGATGTGTCTTTCAAATATGTTATCGCGTTTATCGTTAAAATAATCATACATTCCAAGCGATAAAAACTGATTTACAAAAAAGGTTTTATCCACATTTACAGCCTCCTATCTTATGTAATTATATCACAATTATTCACTAATAGGAAGTGTAATTCTTTGACTTTCAGAATTTAAAACGCCATTATAAAATTCTGGAACTTTTCCTGATATTATTTTACTAGTAAGCAAAACATCAAAGCTCATATTTTGATTTTTATCTAAAAGTGGCAAAATTATACTATTTTCCAATTCAAAATACAAGTAAACTTCTATTAAAGCATTATTAATTCCAAAATCAGTTATTTTTGTCTTCACCGTTCCTGTCACTATATCTGTTAATTCTATTTTAACAGGTATTTTAGGGCCTAGATTGACAAATAACGGACTATTTGAAATGTAACCTAAAGGAATATACATAACATATCCATTTTCATTGTAATCGCTTGTTAAACTGTTAATATTTTGGACTATGTTTATAAGTATTTTGCTACATTCATTGATATCGAAATCAACTTCTAAAATTTCGCCCTTTTCATTTTTTGTAACTGTGATTATTTGGTCTATAATCGAAGGATCTCCATTTTCTTTTTCGAAGGCGGTATTTATTATAGAAATGTTTTCTTTCTTTATAATTTTTTCTGCAGAATTTATTATTTTTTTAGATATTTTTGATGAAAGCGTAGTAACTATTAAAAATATCAAAAAAAAGGTTATTATAACTGTTAAAATTGTTTTATTTTTAAACGACATATTATTTTTAAACTTGACTTTTTTCATACTTAATTATATGAAAAAAGAACTATTAAAATAGTCCTAAATTTAAATATTTATTTAAAACGAATATGATAACTGCGATTATTATAACTACTATTAAAATTATTAAGCCTTTTATTAACCAATTACCAGATTTTATTTCGTCTTGTAAATCGGAGAAATCGTCTAAATCGCTTTCATCGATCTTTAATTTTCCTGTATAGAAAGTGTTTGTTTCCTCTAAAGCTTTCTCATTATCCAAGTTTTTCTCATTAGTTTCACTAAGATCTTCCATTTTATTTTGAATTTCGGTTTTAGATAGTCTCTTCGTTTTTTCTAATTCTTCTAAAATGGTAGGCTTTTTGCCATTATGAACTTCTTCCTCATCTTCATCGTCATCATCTTCAAAGTCGAGTGGCTTCATTACTTCGGTATCATCTCCACCTTTAAGACTGCTCATCAAATCATCTTCAGCGTTTTGCTTAGCTTTTAAGGAATTGTCATTAACGGTTTTGATAAGATTCATTAAATTTGCTTCTTCAACTGTAAGCGATTCTTCGATTACAGGTTCGTCACTTCTATTTAAATCTAAGCTGTTTAATATTTCATATTGTGTGTCTCTAAGTTTTTTAAAACGTTCCTTATCGTAATCGACATCTTTGTTCTTATGTGCATCTTCTATAACTTTTTTTAAATCGTATTCTTTAGTGTCTTCCTCTTCTTCGGATTTATTAGAAGTCTCTTCTTCGTCTATTGATGGAGCACTTCTCTTAGGTTTAGTATATCGTTCCTCCAATAAATTTTTAAGTTTTTCTATATCTAAATTAGTCGTATCCGTATCCAATATTGAGATATTACTCGTAAGACTTAATTTATCAAAATCTTCTTCCTTAACCTTTTCGTATATATCTCTATTTTTAGTAGTTCTACTTTCTTCAAGTGTATTTTCCTTGTAATATTTGTCCATTCTAGAATTCATACTATCACCATTTTAATTTTATCATACTTTACAACATAGTCAAATAGTAAACTTGCATAATCTTGTCAAATGTTGTTATAATATTTATGGAGGTCAATATGAAAAAAGTAATAGTCGATAAGAGTCTTTGCATTGGATGTGGAGCATGTGCTCAAATCGATTCAGAAAATTTTAAAATTGGAAATGATGGATTATCAGAACTAAAAAATGAAAATGTTCAAGCAGAAAATCCAAACGTCGTAAATGCGATGGAAGCATGTCCTACTGGTGCAATACAAGAAAAAGAAGAAGAGAGTGCGTCTAATTAGCACTCTCTTCTTTTACACTTTCTTCGATAAAATTTTTACTCTTATGAGGTTCTTCAAAAAACAAATTAGGATAATTTTGTTGTCTTAATGCTTCATAAACCATTATTGCAACCGTATTGGATAAATTCAAAGCTCGAACGTTGTCACTCATCGGAATTCTCATACATCTATCAATGTATGGAGCTAATATTTTTGGTGGAATTCCTGTAGATTCTTTTCCAAATACAAAATAAATATTTTTAGTCGTGTCACTATAATCAAATGAAGTGTGTGGCTTATGACCATATCTCGTCAAAAAGTAGAACTCTCCATCTTTATTGCGTGCAAAAAAATCGTCTATATTTTCATATACTTCATATTTACATTTATCGATATAATTTACACCGCTTCTTCGAATATATTTTTCATCCAAACTAAATCCGAGTGGTTTAATTAAATGCAATTTAGAATTTGTTGCAACACAAGTTCTCATTATGTTTCCAGTATTACCAGGTATTTCTGGTTCAAATAAAACTACATTTATTATATTTTTACCTATTAAAAAAGGCTTTCGCCTAATTACTTTCTAATATTTCATAACTGTCGAGTAAATTTAGAAAATCGTCATTACTCATCATTCTAGTTTTTGTACTCGTTATAGTCTTAACAAATTTGCCATCTTTATAATATAAAAGTGCAGGCAATTCTTCTATTTTATTGTTTTCTTCTAGACCGAACTTTTCATTTAAATTGTCTATGTAATTTTCATTTAACATTAAATCAGTTGCATCTAAATAAAAGAAATTGTTTTGTAAATCGTTTTTTAAAATAGTATCTTTTAACTTTGTTTCTAATTTTTTAATGTCTTTAGACTTGACATAACTTATAAATATATAGTCATTACTAGTTAGCTCAACAGTCGCATTTTCAATATCGTCATATTGAATAGTTCCAACAGTTCGCGAAAGGACGCTTTCACCCAGTTTGTTATCTTGATATGTCTGGTATAGTTTACTTCCGATAAAGCACACTAAAACTATGGCAACCATTGTAAGAATCCAGTTGACATATGTTCTAACATTTATTTTTTTCTTTTTTGTATTTGAACTTGCCACTTTGACACCTCATTTTTCTATATAAATTTTAACATATTTTAAAAAGTATGTAAATCGTAAAAAATATTATTTTTAAATTTTATTACATAATTTTTTTAATATTCTATCACACTCTTCATAAGTTTCATCATAAAAATCTAATCTAAAGTTTTTAACTCCAGCTTCTTTAAATTTTAGTGCATCGTTTACTAAATCGACATTATCGCTGCTTATTAAATAATATATATCTTTTACTCTTTTTATGAAATATTTTTTATTATTTCTGTCTATTAAAGAAGTGTTACTATTATCAGAATTTAAATCATATTTCATCTTCATGAGTTCTATTTTTCCATAGAGTAATACTTCGATATAAGATGAGTTATAACTGTTTACTAAATCTATAATTTGATCAGTTTTAAGTTCTGGTGATAAGCATATCGTATTCACATTTAAATTTATTAAATTATTTACTGAATAAGAGTTTGTTACATTTAGCATGTAATCTGAGTGTACTATAGCACTCTCTTTTATATTTACAAGTGCGCCAAGTGCGCCATAATCGCATATCATATATTTACTGAAATTTGGAATTTGGAATCCCTCTTTTATTACTGGATATATTTCATTTTTTAAAGAATGATATAATTCTAAATTTTCTGTAAAGATGTTACATGCATATTGTCTTGCAGCTTCATATTGCATTTTAGTTTCTACTTTTACATTTACAGTAATACTTCTGTTATCAGTCTTTAATGTACTTTCATAGTCACGTTCTTTAATGCCCGTTTTATTACTCATCCTAACATTATCTAATTTAGTTAATACATCCCTTCTCATTTCGTTTAAATCTTTTAAATTTATGAAAAGTCCATCACCTAAATCAATATCTAATTTGTCGATTTCATATATTGTATTTCCAGTCTTTTTAATCTGTTTAATTATATCTTCCTTATTTATTGGTCTCGTTTTGGCTTTATCTGGATATCCATTTTCAAAAGACAATTTATTTATTCCGTCTGATACTTCTATTTTTATTTTTTGACCACTCTTGATTAATATTTTTGCATCGATATGTATTTTTCTTTTTGGTAGTGTACGTATTTCTTCATTTAGCAAGTAACTGCTAACTTTTCTAACTTCTCCATTTTTTGTTAACTCCAAAAAGTTGTCGACAAATGCAATAGTTCCTTTTTTTGCACAGTTTATCAACTTGTGATTTTTATCATATAAAAAATTCACTGTCATTGCTTTATTTTCTTCTACAAATCTGATCACATCGTTTTGATTTAAATCTTCTTCTAAAATAAGACTTATCTGCTTATTTAATATTTTATATGTTCCGAGATGGATTCCAATGTGGGTAGGAGACTCTACAGTTACTATATTAGAACATGATTAGTCATTTATAAAACCTTTAGTGAGACATCTATTAAATAAGAGTTTCATGTTCTTTGATACTTGACTACTAATTTTTT
>CALVPA010000068.1 GCA_944350395.1 uncultured Bacilli bacterium | reverse complement strand
AATTAAGTCTTAACATTCCATATTTATTAATTGTTCCTTTTTTATTATCATTTAAAGTTAAATTTGGTAATTCATAATCACCAGTTCTTGTATATTTTAATTCCATAATTTAATCATTTCCTTTCTTTGCAATAATGCACAAAAAAATCAATCTTTTCAGATTGATTTAATCAATAACGTCACATTGGTGCGACGATTTTACCTTATGGAGCAAGTGAGGAGAATCGAACTCCCATCTCAACCTTGGCAAGGTTGCATACTAACCATTGTACTACACCTGCGTCTTGCTTAATTAATATATCATAATTTATGTCTAAAAACAAGTAAATTTTAAAAAAATATATTCTTTACTAAAAATATTTGGTATAATAACTCTTGTAAGAAGGGAATTATATGATAGCAAAAATTAAGAAGTATTTAAATAAAAACAGAAAATCGTTAATAGCATTTGTACTTACTAATAGGCAATTCTTATCATTTGTAGTATTACTACTTATCGAAACATCTTGCCTAATTCTTTTAACTTTGGGCGAAACCGCATGGAGTTTTAAATCTGTATTTTTTGATCTTGCTATTATTTTGCTACTTGGATCTATAGGTTATTTATTTAAGCCTAAAAATCAATATATTTATTTTCAAACAGTTATGTGCATCGTCACAGCACTCTGTATAATAAATGGAATATATTATTCATTTTATAATTCGTTTGTAACTGTCGGTTTATTAGAAAGTTTAGGACAAGTAAATACTGTTACGGATGCTGTATTCGATAAACTATCGATTTTTCACATCATATATATTATATTTCCAATAATTTTTGCGTTTATAAATAAATCTCTAAGCTATCACAATTATTTCAATTACGTAGGTAAGATAGAAAAAGGAAAGAAAAACTTTGGTACAGTGATGCTAGTAGGTATTATAGTACTCTGTATAAATATCATAACTTTAACATCTACTGATGTAAGTAGATTAGTTAAACAATGGAATAGAGAATATATAGTAGAAAGATACGGTATACTTGCTTATCATATCAACGATTTAGTTCAATGTGCTCAATCTCAATTATCTTCTTATTTCGGCTATGATGAAGCATCACAAAAATTTGTAAACTACTATACAAATCGAGAAGTAGAAGAATCTGATAATGAATATACAGGTATTTTTGAAGGAAAAAATCTCGTATTTATCCACATGGAAAGCATTATGGGAATGTTTTTAAATATGGAAATTAATGGAGAGGAAATTACTCCAACTTTAAATAAACTATCGAGAGAGGGAATTTATTTTAGTAATTTTTATCCTCAAGTAAGTGTTGGAACGAGTAGTGATACAGAATTTACTTTAAATACTTCGCTTATGCCAGCTCTATCTGGTACAGTATTTGTTAGTTACTACGATAGAAACTATTTATCTATCGAAAAATTGTTGAAGGCTCAAAACTATTATACATTCAGTATGCATGCTAACAGCAGTTCTATGTGGAATAGAGCCGCGATGCATAAGAGTCTCGGTTATGGCGACTTCTATTCAAAAGAATATTATGATGTAACAGAAGAAAATACTATTGGTTTAGGACTATCTGATCACGACTTTTTTGAACAGATTATCCCATATTTACAAGATATAGAAAGTAATCACGATAACTATATGGGAACACTAATAACTCTTACTAATCATACTCCATGGGATGGCGGAGATAAATATGGTGAGTTCGATTTAACCGCAACTGTTGAAAGAATTAACGAAAAAACGGGAGAAACCGAAACTGTAGTAGATTCATATTTAGAGGGAACAAAGATTGGAAATTACATAAAAAGTGTTCACTATGCAGACAAATGCCTTGGAGAATTTATAGAGTCGCTCTATACATATAATCTTATGGACAATACAGTCTTGGTATTCTATGGCGACCACGATGCAAAATTAGCTACTAAAGAGTACAATTATTTATATAATTATGACCCAGTTACTGGTAAACTTAGAGAAGAGGGCGATGAAGGATACATCGAATATGATTATTATGCAAATGAACTAAACAGAAAAACTCCTCTAATAATATGGACCAAAGACCACAAGATTTCTAAAAAAGTAGATTACTATATGGGAATGATCGATGTACTTCCTACTTTAGGGAATATGTTTGGTTTTAGTAGTCCATATGCATTAGGACACGACATATTCGAAGTTAAAGATAACAATATAATCGTATTTCCTAATGGCAACTTTTTGACAGAAAATCTTTACTATAATGACTCAAAAAGTGAATATAAAGTATTAAAAGATTCCTTAATTATAGATGAAAAGTACATAGAGGATTGTAAAAAGTATACAGAGGAAATATTAGAAATTTCAAACAACATAATAGTTTATAATTTGATAGAAACGGAAGGGGCTAAAGTAGAAAGTGAAGAAGAATCTACGTCGTAACTTTTTAATACTTATAGGTATTGGAATAGTCATCTGTGCTAGTATATTAATTTATCTATTTATTAAAAATTTAAATGCAAATAAAGAAACCGTTATAAATAAAACAGAAAATGTAGATACTATCGAAAAATATGGTTATAATCTCGAAGATAGAGACAGTACATTATTTAAAGAGATATTTCTAAATCTCAAAGATTCTCTTAGTGTTAGCGAAATCGATTATCAAAAATATGCTGAATATTTGAGTGAACTATATATCATTGATTTATATTCTATAGATAATAAAATCAATCAGTACGATGTTGGAGCTTTAGAATATGTTTTACCAGATATAAAAGACAATTTTGAACTTAAAGTTAAAGACACACTATACAAATATGTAGAAGATAATTCAGATGATAAAAGAAAACAAGATTTGCCCGAAGTTTCTTCTATAGAAGTTAAAAGTGTGACTGATACAAGTTATAAGTATAATGATCAAGACTACGAAAGCTATGAAATAGAATTGAACTGGGAGTATTATAAAGATTTAGGATATGATACAGAGGCTACGGTCGTTTTGATTAAAAGTGATGACATTCTATATGTCGTAGAACAAAAATAATTTTGTTCTTTTTTTATACTAAATTTTGTTACATAAAATATAATTATATAGAAAAGGAGTGTATATGAAAAGATTTAAATTCATATTGGTTTTAATCGCACTATTGTGTCTATGTGGATGTAATTCTAATAATAGCGCTGATATCATAGACAAATTTGAAAAAAAAGTAAATAGTGTAAAAAGTTATAATATAGTGGGAAGTATGGAAATAGTGAGCAATGAAGAAACGTACACATATGATGTCAATGTAAACTATAAATACGACGATTATTATAAAGTTACTCTAACGAATAAAACTAATAATCATGAGCAAATAATACTAAAAGATGGTGATGCAGTATATGTTATGACACACAAAAGTATACAACTTTTATAAAATAATAAGTTTGAGGTTATATCAATTTAAATAGTATCTTATAAATATTGAAATATGTTGAATGCATATTTTTTTTATTTTGTTAGAGAACATATTAGAGAGAAAAGTGGTAATTTTGACATGAGTAAATAAATAAAATTTAAAATTTTACTATATTATAAATCGTATTATATAAAAAATTATCTTTTTTATGATACA
>CALVPA010000067.1 GCA_944350395.1 uncultured Bacilli bacterium | reverse complement strand
TAGGTGGTTCTATAGCTATGTCTTCAAATTTGCTTATCCATTTATCAGATATTCCTAAGACATAAGTATAAGGTAAAATGTCGTAAAAGTACGTAGGATTTTTCATTACGAGAACCTCTAATTTCTCTTTTTCACAAGACTCTAAGAAATTTTTAAAGCCCATTATTTTACCCAATATTTCGTTACCATACTTGTTTCTCTTCGGCATATATTTTAGACACATGATCATACCTATAATACAAAGTATACCAAATATAAATGCTAGTAATATATAATTGTCGTTTTTTAAAGCTTCCGCAAGAGGCGTAGTGCTAAAAAACACTAAAGAATGAGCTATTGTAAAAGTTCCCCAAAACAATTTAAATAATAACGGTATTTTTTTTATGAACATTACTGCATAAAAAGGTGTATAGAACAGAGTTAAAAATAATGTCATCAAAACTGCTCCGATGTTTCCGTACTCTAGTGTTGGTAGTCCTATTACTGTAATTATAGAAATTATAATAGATAATACAACTAATACATATTTTATTATTGTCGTCTTCTCAAATATTTTATATTTGTTTTCTTTATTGTTCATATTTTTTAAAATCGAGTTTACTGTTCTATAAAATTTATTTTCTAACTCTAATGATGTGACTTCTGACAAATTATCAGTTTCTTCGTCTATAACACTATTATCTTTAAATAATCCGTTTAAGAATAGTCTTTCATTGGCATTATCTCCATCGTAATCTTTTAGTTTGACTATTTTAAAACTGTTTACTTTTGAAAATAGCGATTTTTCACTCGTCTCACATATTTTAATATAACCTTTATTAGCTAAATATATGAGAAGTGATATGACGTCTTTATTGTCAGCTTTACCTTTGTATAGATAACCTATTTCTAAACTGTTAAAACCTTCTGGCGGATAAAATTCTACAGTAACTACTGGTTTATTATCTCTTCCATAAATAAACCATAAAATTAATGAAATTATTAGTCCAGCGAGTGGTATTATGCTCATTAGTATGACAGATTTACTGATAGGTAATCCGGCATCTACAAAATAGCCTTCATCTAAAATCGCCCTAATCGTAAGAGCTTCACCACTATCTAAAATACCATTATAGTGGCCAGTTATGACATTGCCATTTACTTCGTAGTATATGTTTGAGTTTTCAGTCAACCCATATTCTCCAGAAGAAAATCCTAGTTTAGTCTCGTCAAACTCTTTTGGCATAGTGATTTTAAATGTAATGTTTCCTATTTCAGTATCCCAACTATCTCCGATAATATTAAAATATAGCTCATCATAGTCTTTGCACGGATCTTTGCCTATATTGTAGTTATATTTTATAATATATTCTTTATTTCCAGTTATCGTACTACTAGCAGAACCTATTTGTACTTTATAGTTTCCATTTTCTATCTTTGTAATATAACTTTCATTCACATTTAAATCAGTAATTTTAACCCTATTTACAGACTTAGAGCCATCTAGTCTAACTACTTCATTTTTAAGTGGTATGGTTCTATAAATGCCGTGTTTTGGTTCATTAAAATAAGCATTTATCGTCTCTGTAATGTCGAAAGTGTTGTTCTCGTTTACGACGATATCTACATCGTATGAATCGATTACATAATCGTTATTTAAACTGTAACTCTCCGCTTTTACATTTAACTTGGTAATGTATAATGTAATAAATAAAATAAGCACCGTCAAAATTATCTTTTTTATTCTCATAAGCCCTCTCTTAAATTACTATAAATTTACTTCAATATTTTCTTTTTCATCTCTGTTAATCTCAAACATTTTCTTTTTTTGGAAATTAAACAATTTAGCGATTATGTTGCTTGGAAACATTTCTATTTTATCGTTATACATACGAACTACCGCATTATAATATTTTCTAGAATTTGCTATATCTTCTTCTATTTTTTCTAACTGTTTACTTAAATTAATGTAGTTTTCATTCGCCTTTAAATCTGGATAAGCTTCTTTAAATGCTAATATTTTAGTAAGATCTTCTTCTATTTTTTTGTTAGTTCCGAATTTTTCATCTATATTCATTTTGTCATAAATTTTATTTCGATGTTTAATAATGTCTTCGATAGTTTTCTTTTCATAAGAAGCGTATCCTCTAACAGTTTCTACAATGTTCGGAATTAAATCCCATCTCTTTTTTAAATAGACATCCATTACTGAAAAAGCTTCATCTACTTTATTTTTAAGTTTAATTAAACTGTTAAAGGTAAGAAATACATATAAAACGAATACGATTAAAATTAATAAAATTAAATAAATCCACATAATTGTACACCCTATTTCTAATTAAGATTATATCATATAATAAATTAAAAAGTGTAGTAGTAAACATAAAGTTCTTTTAAGATTAAATATTTTATCTTTGGTCGCTTATAGTGGCATTACTGTTGCTCGCAATTAGTTCTGAAAGTGGGTCATATGGGTCTCCAGTCTTAGTTCCTGCGAGAAGCGCAATATCTACTGCATTTTCTGGTATCCCCCAAGAATTTCCAGAAAATAAAAATATTGCTCTATCTACGACAAAGCCTCTAGTATTAAATGTCACATTATCCATAATTATACCAGTTGAATTTGGATTTAAATATGCTGGTTGTCTTAAAGAATAAAACACATTATTTCTTACTAAAAGATTTGTCGAGTTGTTTTGAGTCACAAATCCCCTATTTACTACCCAAGTTGAAGAATCTCCGGATTGTTCGGGTCCATAAATTTTACAATTTAATATTTGATTTCCATCTCCAGCAATTTGTATAAACTCTACTGGGTATGGGTTGTCACTAGTCATATTTAGTCCATCGATTGTAATGTTATCTCCATTACATAAAAACGGTACCACTGGTGCTTCTAGCAAAATATCTGTTCCTGCCATTCCTTTTAAAGTTAGTCCTGGTATGTTTAACACTATTTGCTGTGTTATAGGATAAGTCCCACTTAAAACGTGTATAATACCATTGGTCTTGACTACTGCGAGTGCTTGCTCAATAGTTTGAAAAGGCGAGAATTGGCTACCATCTCCGTTAGGTGCTGCAGTCGACTCTACATATAAATTATATGGATTCGGTTCAATACTTCCAGTTGCTCCAGTAGGCCCTGTAGGTCCAGTTGCACCTTCTGGTCCTGTAGGACCCGTAATACTTATACCGGTAGCACCAGTGGGCCCCGTTGGCCCAGTTGGCCCAGTAACGCTTATACCAGTAGCACCTGTAGCACCAGTTGGTCCAATAGGTCCTGTAGGACCCGTTGGGCCTCTATTTCCCTGAACTAAACATATACACTTAAATGGTGCACAGTAGTCTTTGATAAAATCGTTTTTATTATCATAATACATAATATAGACCTCCACATTATCTTTTCTATATTATATGAATTTATTTAATACTTTAAAATACATAAAAAAAGCAGTATATATATTAAGTATACTACCTATTTTTAAAAGAAATTTTATACTAGTTTGGACAATTTTCTTTGAGAGAAAGAGGTACTTTATATGATACGACTTTATTTTCTTCATCTGTCGCATTTATTAGTAAATATAAACTATTTTCGCTATAATTTTTGCACTCTTGACCATAATCATCTATGTTAAATTTTACATTTTGTAAAAAGTCTTCTAACTTTATGGAAATGTCTTCGTCATAGTCATATTCACTTATCTCTATATCTGTATTACCAATCTTTTCATATAATGTACACTCTATCTTTTTATAAAGTGTATTATCTACTCCTCCACAATATGTTATATCAGATATGTATATTGATGATTTTTTATTATTATAAGCGATACTTCCCGTAATGTTAAATTCATCACAAGTAGTAGTAATAGTTTTAAACTCAAAACTATTTTTAGAACTAATTATTAGAAAAATTACGATAATGGCGATCACTATTAAAAATAATATACTTGTTAAAAAGATTTTTTTATTATTATTTTTTTTAAATACTTCTCCATTTAATAGGTCTTTCATGTCCATTCCATAATCTTCACAGATTTTCTTAATTAGAGTTATATCGGGAATATTTTTTCCTGTTTCCCATTTCGATACTGCTTGGTATGTAACTTCGTATTTATTTGCAAATTCTTGCTGTGTTAGATTATTATTTTTTCTAATTTCTCTAATAGTTTTTCCTATCTTATCTTGATCCATATTTCACTTCCTTAAAGCTATTCGTCTATAAAATTATACAACAAAAGAAGATGAATTTTAAATATTTTTTGCTATATATAATTAAATAGACAGTTTGTTTTCAAAAAAAAACAATATAA
The DNA here is from genome assembly GCA_944350395.1 of uncultured Bacilli bacterium. Lineage (GTDB taxonomy): Bacteria > Bacillota_I > Bacilli_A > RF39 > UBA660 > RUG11867. The sequence goes on along the minus strand of CALVPA010000067.1, from coordinate 66 downwards.
TAAAAAGAATGTTAATCTTAATCTCATTGTGCCACTTGTGAGAATCGAACTTACTACTAAACCTTA
>CALVPA010000066.1 GCA_944350395.1 uncultured Bacilli bacterium | reverse complement strand
GTTAGACTTCCTTCTAAATAAGTATTAGTAAGGTTTAACCAACTGATTTTGGCTACCGCATCTAACGTGCCAGTATTTTCTATTATAAATTTCTTCGTTACTGAGTCTCCGAAATTCAGCACTTCATTTATTCCATTGTCGTTATCCGAAAATGTTAGCGCTAACGTTCCTGCAGTTATCTCTGCCGTCTGGGCATTGTCGTTATTAACATTTGCAGTAAAAAAAGCATATGTTACGGCAGTAACCGTAAGAAGTATTATCATTGAAAACAATATCACTAGCATTTGATTTCTATCCAATTTACTCATAAAGTTATTCTCTTATATTATTTATCTATTTACATTTTATCTTTTTACTAGATAATTGTCAATTAAAATAAAGATATTACTGTTCTTTAGTAATATCTTTAGAATTAACTGTTATATTAGTAGTATTGTCTATTAAACCATTAGTTGGAATGTTGATATCGTCGAACTTTTGAATAGTATCTTCCATATATTTGAGTATATTGTTAGGTCTAACCGAACCCAAATTAGGTACCATAGGCATGCTTTCCATAGGTTTAGTATCTACTACTTCTACTTCTTGTTTCTTAACTTGTCTCGTAGGAGTTCTGTTTACGTTTACTTTTAAGACACCATTTGGATTCATTTTAATCATTATGTATTGGATATATGCGTTTTCCTCGTTAAATGGAGCGGTTATACAGTAGTCGTATAGATCGTTTAATACTTCTGTATTACTCCTTAGTTCCTCTAGCTTTTCACTTCTAGATTTTTGAATGCTTTCGATAGATTTTTCGATTTCTTCCTTTTTCTTTCCACGTTTAGAGAGTTGCTTTTTAAGGTCACTAACCCTCTTTCCAGACTTAATGAGACTAGATATTATTTCGTTTGCCACAATTAAGTTTGTCTTATAGGCGACATAATCTTTTTCATCATCGATGTGAGGTATTTCTTCTAAGTCTTTAGGATTATATCCTATTATAGAGCGGTAGTCGTTTGTCATCTTTTCTCTTACTTCACGTCTGTAGCTTAAGTATGAGAGAATAGCTTCTATTCTTCTAATTTCTTCTCTCAAATTAGAAGCGGTGTAGGATAGTTTTTCTATATTGCTCGCTAAATCTTTGTTTAACTGTAAATCTAATTCTTTAAATATAATTAAAAATCTCTGTTTAGCTTCTTCACTCTTATCTTTGCTTAAAAGTGCACAAGTTTGTTCATAATTTTTAATGATACTTTTATTGTTCATACGTTTCACCTTCCGTTATTCTCTTATAGTTTTCGACGTTTTTCAGTATGACTTTTTGTAATTTTTCTTTTCTCTCTTCGTTCAGTTCTTCTATTTCTCTCTCTTCGATTCGATCTAGTGCCATATTGGTGATCTGATTTCTAAGTACGTTTTCGCTTGCGATAGATATAGCTTCTGCCATCTTTATCTGGTAACATACATAGAATGAAATCATTCCCTTTATCATGTCGAATACGTTGGTTTCCGATACATAGTCTGTTCCTTCATAGAGTTCTCCATCGAATTCTATAGGGAAGAGTTGCAACTTTAAAAATCCAAATTGTGTATAACTGTAATAGTGATTGTAGTATAAGTTTATCTCTGAGTAAGACATACTTCTAAGAGATTCATCTATGAGTTTTTCTATATCTACTATTCTTTTGTCGAACTCATCTTTATTTATCTTAAGTAAAGTCTTATCGTCGTGATATAGAATCTTTTTGCCGATTATAATCTTGTATGCATCTTCATCTTTTTTTATCTGATGGCGAACCGATGCATTGAAGTCCCCACAAAATCCATAGTCGTTTGCAACATATATATTCAGTTTTGGCTTAGTCTTGTCGTACTCGAGTATGTTTTTATCTAATACTAGGTTTTTGTTATATACTATGGTTTTAAGTAAATCTGTTATTTCTTTTCCGACATTTTGATAAGTTTCTGCTCTTTCTTTAGCAGAGTTTATCTTGAGCAGTGTCTGAAAGTTCATTACTTTTACTATCTTTTTAATTTGCACGTTTAACACCTGCTTTTCTCTTTTTCTTACTTATGTATTTATTCTTTTGGACGATATCGTTTATGTCGTTTATAAAGTTATAAGTAAAATATACATAGGCAAACGCTACTATGAAGAATATAGATATTCTCATATAGATGTCGCTTACTTCACCTAGTAAGTAAATATGGACGAAGTGGATAATGTACAAAGCAAAGCAGTTTATTCCAGAAACCATGAGGTTTATTGGTATTTTGATATAATCTTTTATGAGAATGCTGCTTGCTAAACTCATGACTATGATTAGAGAAATGTATACTGCATTCATCTCTACAGTCATCATCGCACACCAAGTCAAAAATAGATAATTTAAAGTAGTGAGACAAAAAGCTGTAATCGAACTGTTATCTAGTTGTAATAGCATTCCGTATAATCTACTTTTTTTAGTAGAGAAAGTAAACTTTTTTAAATATATTCTCAAGGATACAGTAGCGATAAATAGAATGACCACTACGAATACGACAAAACAAGTCAAGTTTTTAATTATATCTAAATAATCGCCCATATAATCCTCCTAATTATCTCATAAATCTTTTATCATCAAATTAAACACATTGTCGTGATGTACATAATATGCTTTTACTGGATCGTAATTTAAATTCACGTCTTCATTTTTAATACTTATAGAGCCGTCTATCTCTCCGATGATAGGCATGTAGTCTTTCATTATTAGTAAGTTATACTCTTTGCTGACTATTCTAATGAATTTTATGTCATCGTATTCGACTAGTCCGTGTGCTAAGTCGAATACCCTTACCTTTATTCCATCATTTGTTTCCATAAGCACCTATATATAGGAATTTAGATTCGTCTACATCGTCGTAAGTTCCATTTAGTATGTTCTCTACATCATCTAATACATCTTCTATCTTTACGAACTCACCTTTAATATTTGTGTAAGACTCTGCGACAAACATAGGCTGTGAAAAGTAGTTACGTATTTTTCTAGCACGGTAGAAAGTCTGTTTATCTTTTTCACTTAACTCTTCGATACCTAATACTGAGATTATCTCTTGTAGTTCGTTATAACGTTCTAGTGTCTTTAGTGACTCTTCTACTAAATTGTAATGGCGCTTTCCTATCTTATCTACATCGATCATCTTGCTCGTAGATTTAAATACATCTATCGCAGGATATAAGCCTAATTCAGCGATTTTACGATCTAGTACGATTTGTCCATCCATATAAGACATAACTGTCTGAACTGCCTCATCAGATAGATCATCCGCAGGAATGTATATAGCTTGGAATGATGTGATAGAGCCGTTTTCATTAGAGTTAATCCTCTCTTCTATTTTGCTAACTTCACTACCGATACTGGCAGGATATCCGTTTTCTATAAGTAT
>CALVPA010000065.1 GCA_944350395.1 uncultured Bacilli bacterium | reverse complement strand
TGTAGACATAAGTTTGATCCTTTCGATGTTTATTTTTTTATCAATTACATTGTATCAAATTTATGTCTTTTTTTTATATAAGAAATAGTATTGATGTTTTTTCACCAACACTATTTATAATACAACCTTTAAAAAAATATATGTTAACAATTTTCATTGTGCTTAAATATAGGAAAAATTAGAGAAAAGCTAATTAAAATAATAAAATATAATAAAAATTTATAAAGTTTTGTATTGAAATACTTGAATTTATTATAAGAGGAATTTAAAAATATGAGATGTAAATCAAATGTAAACTCGGGGGGGGGCTATACTTTACAATTCTTATGTAAATTTGTACAAAAACAGTGGTAAATTTTTTAATACTTATAACGAAGATGCTTTGTTAATAAACTATCTTTTGGGATATAAATTATTAGACGGTAAAAGGGCTGGTTTTCCGGATATTGCCTTAGAGAAAGTTACTTCAAAATTAGAAGAATGTAATATTTCATATACTGTAAACTATTTAGATAAGGAACCGATAAAGAAAGATTTTCGAAAGAGAAATGCTTATCATAAATATTTAAAAGAGGCAAAAGAAAAAATCGATTTTAAAACGAAAGTCGATTTAATACTCTTAAAGATAGAAAATGCCTCATTACAAGAGATAGAAGATATATTGGAGTTAATAGATGAGTACTATAGGAAATGATAATTTTTTAATCGCAGCTAAGAGTAAAAAATTAATTTTTCTGCTCACAGATCTATTAGAAATAATACCAAAGAAACATTATTACATTAAAAATAAGGCATTATTTTATGCATACGATTTACTTGAAAATATTTATATAGTAAATTTTAGTAATTTAGAGTTTACTATAGAAAAAATCTACATAAAAAGAGATATTGCATTGATTAACTTTATAATCAGCTTACTTTTAGATAAGAAATACATATCGATTAAGACGTCCGACAAATTATTATATGTTCTCACTGAAATCAATAAGATGACAAATATTTGGCTCTCTAGAATGGAAGATGTGAAAAAGTGAAAGTTAACTACTATAATTTGAGAAAAATATATTACAAAGAAATTCAAAAAAATGTCAAAAATAAGAAAAAACTGTATAGATTCGAACTCTATAGTGAAGAATATTTTTTTTCTATGAAAGAGGAACTAGAAAATAACACTTACGATGGTGGAAAATATAATATATTTTTATTACATAGACCGAAGATAAGAGTCATAATGAGCCAAAGCATTTACGATAAGACTATAAATCACTATATAACGAGATATATATTGGTGCCAAAATTAGAAAAATATCTGTGCCTTCAAAATGCAGCGACTAGAAAGAATATGGGACTAGATTATGGCATAAAACTTTTTAAAAAATATATAGAGATAAATAAAAGATATGGGAAATTTTACTTCTTAAAACTCGACATAAAAAAATATTTCTACAACATAGATCACAAAGTATTAAAAAGTTTAATAAAGAATGATTTAGAGGAAGATGAATTTAAAATAATTTCTAAAATAATAGATAGTACAAATAATGAGTATATAAATATGCAAATAGAGAATCTTAGCAAAAAGTATGCAGGATTACCATATTATGAATACGGGAAAGGCCTTCCAATTGGAAATATGTCAAGTCAATTTCTTGCAATATTCTATTTGAGTAGACTTCATCACTACATAGTATATAATCTTCACATCAAGCACTTAGTTATATATATGGATGATTACATCTTAATCCATCAAGATAAAGACTATTTAAAAAACTGTTATATTATTATAGAAAATATATTAAAAAGAGATTACAAACTCGAATTAAACAAGAACAAATCATATATTAAATCGGGCCTTGAAGGAATAACGTTTTTAGGATATCACTTTAAAGTCGTAAACAATAAAACGATAGTAACACTCACAAATGACGTCAAGAAAAAGATAAGAAATAGAGTTAAGAGGGCAAAATATTTGTATGAGAATAACTTATGTGATTTTAAATATGCTTTTTCTAGTATAAACACTATAAAAAATGCATATAAATATGCGAATAATTTTTATAATAAAGAAATACTGGAAAAATACTTTTATAACTGATATAATTTATATAGGGTAGTTCATAATAGTGCGTTTAATTCGTCCAACTCCACGAACGTGTGGAACGTGAACAACTCGGGGAATGTTACAAATGCCAACGCGAACAATGGCTTTGCGGCCCTATAGAGCTCTTTAACATTTTAAGCGGAATGTATGAATATTTTTTATGCATTTAATAATTTAAAGAACATGAGCTATCCTTGGATAAAATCCTAAACAGAATGTAAAGTGGAATAGTCATACGTGACTATTTCCGAATGCTTTACATAGATGCGAGAGTAGAATGTATACGAGATATATGGAAATTAAAAAACTGTATAAAGATTATATAATATTTATTAGAAAAAAAGAAAAACTACTGACTATCTCAGAAGATAATAAAATATTATCTTATTTAAATATAACCGATAAAAAGAAAAGAAAATTATCTAGATATAAGATAAATTATTTAGTGTTAGATAATTTAGATATAGAAGAAATTAAAGTGTTCGAAGAAAACAAATATATGGAATATTACATAAAATCGAGGTTATATTATTACATTAAAAGATACTATTAGGAAGGGCTATTGTCTATGAAGAAAAAGATTGCATCTATTACTCTAGTGTTAACTATATTTTTAGGTACACTATTATTTAAAGTTACATATAAAGATGTCCAAAATATGGATAGAATAGAATATGAAGTGTATGTAAACGGAGTAGCATCGTCATCATTTCCGAGTAAAGGAGATTATTCCGTAAGTGTATCGTGCTCTAATGACTCTAATATTAAATGGGATTACGATAACTGGAAGCTAAGTATAAATCCATCCGCTATAGACGATTGTTATATAGAATTTAATAGTATTACGAATAAACAATATATAAGCGACTACATTAAAGGTAAAGCAGGGACGACACAAGGGGCGGATAGTAGTAAGGGGCAAATAGTAAATGAGAATGGATATAGATATGAAGGATCTGATCCATATAACTATGTGCTATTCAATAATGAATTATGGAGAATAATAGGAGTGTTCGATACGACTTTGGCAGATGGTTCTACAACGCAGTCACTTACCAAAATAATAAGGAGTGAGTCGATAGGTGGGTATGCTTTTAGTAGTAGTAATAAAAACTACT
>CALVPA010000064.1 GCA_944350395.1 uncultured Bacilli bacterium | reverse complement strand
ATTGATACAAATCTTATGGATTCCAAATCCATCAAAACTCTATTTATAATTCTTTCTTTTTCTTCAATAGTGTAATTTTTATTTTTATTTTTTCTTAGAATATCTAGTCCATTTTTATCTATTAATGGTACCAGGTATTTAACTTTATTTACATTTATTCTATATTGTTTTGATAAGTTGATTGCGCTTGTGCCATTTTTTCTTTTTTTATATATTTCAATTTTAGCTTTATATGTTAATTTTGCCATATAAAAACCCCATTTCTATGTCCAAGAAACGGGGTTCATATCATTTTTTTCTTAACCTTTTTTCTTATGCTAGTAATAATTACATATACCACTATTATTATGAGTGAACACAGTATCGCTGCAATAAATTCACTGGTTAAACATTTGATAAAGTAATCGAATGTATTAGAGCCGTTTATTAATCCCTCTGCATATAGGATAGGCATATATATAAGTCTATCTATGATATATGCGATGAAAAGACTAAGTCCAACTGCGAGGTAATCTACTGTAAATTTATTTATAGCATTGTATATCGCCGCATAGAGTAAGTGACTTACTAAAAATGATATTACTACTGAAAAATACTGTCCTAAAGTTGGATAAAATATTCTCGTATCTCCGATATTATAGACGTTGTTCGTAAAGAGATACTGCAAAACCATATTATAACCAGATGTAGCATTGTTCGAAGTAGGTATGATGCTTATCATCATAAGAATTATGAATGCTAAGTATAGGCCACATGCAATAAATATACTTTTTCTAGACTCCTTAAATCCATAGTACTTGCTGATATAGGAAGTTATCAGAAAAGTGATTGGATATACGATTATGCCTCCCATTATAAATATATTCGGTGCAGGTTCATACGTCTTCAAAGATAATGGATACACGATTATGAGTATTACTGCAAGTAAACCCGTTAAAAAGACCGGCCTTTTGACACTTTTTTCTCTTAAAACCCCTAAATTCTCTTCCATATTATATCACCATAATAATAATACCTTATTTCTAAAAAAAAGAAAAGAGATATTTTGTCGAAACTGTTTAAAGTGTTACTAAAATATGTTAAAAATTTATTTAGAAAGAGGGATACTATGCCGAGAATCGATATGCTTATAGGTTATTTAATTGACGATGTGAACTATGCTAAAAGGACGCTAACTTTACAAAAAACGTTTGATCAAATAAGAAAAGATTAAAAATATTTAAAAGTTATGTTATAATTCATATGTAAAGTAGGAGAAGTTAGTATGAATGGAGTAATAGATAGAATTATAACTAACAAGAGAAATCAAAAGATAATAGTATTATCTTTTTTAAGTATAGTTCTTTCCATAATCGCATTTTTGTGCATAAGCCTAGTAAAGTACTACAACACTAACATTGTTGGAATGGAAAAAGCCAAATTATTCTATACATTTGACCAGAATACTATCGGTTATACAGCAAGTTTAGATTATCTATATGAAGATATAAGTGAGCAGTTTTTATCATATGGAGTGTCTTATGGAGTCGATGTCTCTGAATGGCAAGGTACTATCGATTGGGAAAAAGTTGCCCATACGGGTATATCTTTTGCGATGATCAGGTGCGGTTTTAGACAAACAGATGGGTCTGAAATAAAGGAAGACGCGAGATTTAGAGAAAATATAGAAGGAGCGATCAATGCAGGGCTTAAAGTAGGAGTATATTTCTTCGGAACTGCTAAAAACGAAGAAGAAGCGCTAGAAGAAGCCGAATTTACATATAACCTAATAAAAGATTATAATCTTACATATCCTGTAGCATACGATGCAGAAACATTTAATAAAGGTAGACTTTTAGGAGTAAGTTATTCTACTATAACAGATAATATACTCTCGTTCACTGAGACACTTAGCTCTTACGGGTATGAAACTATGGTTTATTCATATAAGAATGCCTTTAAAAATATGCTCGACACTGGGAAATTAGATGGCAAACTAATTTGGCTTGCTCACTATGTAGACGAAACTGATTATACTGGCAACTATAACATGTGGCAATATACTAATAGTGGAAGAGTAGACGGCATAAATACAAACGTAGACTTAAATATCTCATATTTTACTTATGTAGATAGTGAAGACGAAATAGTTGCTAATCCGAATTATGTTAAAGCACCAGATGTAAGTTTTACTTCAGTAAATGAAGAAGTTAAGACTATTAAAAATGCGACTATGAGAAGTAGTGCAACTAGTACTATTCCAAACAAGTTAGGTAATCTTTCTTATGGTACGACACTACTTAGGATAGGTATTTCAGATGAATTCTCCAAAATACTATATAATGGAAGAGTCGTATATATAAAAAATGACGAACTCAGAGTCGTGTGATATACCTTGACAAATATATGAAAAATAAGTAAAATTATATCTGTAAGAAGGGTGAACGCTATGTATGAAGTGAATCTAAATCTATCTCCTAAAGAGATACTCAATAAGGAGTTTAAAATCGATGCTAAAGGCTATAGACCTCAAGAAGTCGACCAATATTTAGACACAATAATAGAAGATTATACAGAGTTCATCCGTTTTATAAAGAAGTTAGAAAAAGAGAATAAAGACATAGTAGATGAAAACAACATGCTCAAAAATGAAATCAGAAAGTTAAAGATGGAATTAGAGACGATGTCAGAGACTTCTGCTAATGGAAAATACACGAGTAATAATGTCGATTTACTCAAGAGATTATCTAACTTAGAAAAAATAGTTTATGGTAAAAACGAATAAATAATACGGAAAGACAAACGCTGGTAGATTTTACTACTAGAGGAAAGTCCTTGCTCACTCGGCCTGAGATGGCCGGTAATGATTGTGCTAAGGGAAAAGATAACCTTAGGTATGTATTTTTACATAACGGCTTCGAAAATTCCCGAAAAGGAATGAGTAGATATAAAAGTGCCAAAGAGACGATGCTAGTTGGAAACGACTAGAGTGGAACGTGGTAAACCCCGCAAGTGAGAAACCCAAATTATGGTAGGGGAGCTTTGGATGAGAAATCAAACTCAATCTGAGGTTTAGATTATATATCTAAAAGATAAATGTTTGTCACCACTATAGTGGTACAGAACAAGGCTTACAAAGTATTATTTTTTTTTACTATATAAAGGAGTGAATGACTTGAACGAAATAGGTCTTGATTTCAAGTTAGCGAGAACTTCTTCCAGTGTCAGCTTAGACGAAGCAAGCACAGATACCGGAATACCGGTCACGTCCTTAGAGCAGATAGAAGAAGGAAACATAGGAATATTTAAAGACATTTTCGAATTAAAAGGATATCTTCAGACATATGCTAAATACTTGGGATTAGATCCCGATAAAATCATAGATAGATTCAACGAGTATATGTTCGAATATACGTCGAAAATACCATTAAACGATTTAGAAAAAGCTATAGCGACTAAAGAAAAAGAAGAAGAAGAGTTAGAGACGAACGAAATAAAAGTCGTTTCACCTTATTTAAAACCGAAAGAAGAATCTAAAATAGCTAAGTATGTAATTACTATTATAGTAATCATAATATTAGTAGCGATTACACTCATATGGGCGATTAAACAAGTTATGTTAAGATAGGAGTATTTATGAATTTACCGAATAAAATTACTGTAAGTAGAATTATATTATCTGTTATATTACTAGTCATGATGGTTTTCCCATTTTACCAGATAGGTTTTGAATGGCCTACTTATATCGTTGCGGGTAGAGTAGAGATAAGTTTAAAATATATAATATGTGCAGTTATCTTTATAATAGCGAGCATCACTGATTCACTAGACGGCTATTTAGCGAGAAAGAATAACATGGTTACTGATTTTGGAAAAGTAATGGACGCTATCGCTGATAAAATACTTGTAAACGGTATTTTAATAGTACTCGCAGTCGATGGATTTATACCTGCAGCGATTCCAGTCATAATCATAACGAGAGATACATTCGTAGACTCGATAAAGATGGTCGCTGGACAAAGTGGACACGCAGTCGGAGCATCTATTGCAGGAAAAGTAAAGACTATCTGTATGATGGCCGGCGTATCTCTAATGCTATTATATAATTTGCCATTCGAACTGATAGGTATAAAGGTAGCAGATGCCCTAATCGTACTTGCGACAATACTTTCTGTAATTTCTGGTGTACAATACTATGAGAATAACAAAAAAGCACTTCTAAAAGACATGTAGAGTGCTTTTTTTCTTGATATTATATTACTATTTTGTTATTATATTATTGGCTTTGAAAAGCTGAAATAAACACCGATATGAATTTATATCTCCAGTGACCTTAGCCAGGTTGAGATATTTCAGAAATGTCGGGGTGAATTAACGAAGGAGGAATAAAAATATGGCTGTTGTTTCTATGAGTTATCTTTTAGAAGCAGGTGTTCATTTTGGACATCAAACAAAGAGATGGAACCCTAAAATGAGAGAGTACATCTTTACTGCAAGAGATGATATTTATATTATCGATCTTGAAAAGACAGTTGCTTGTATCGAAAAAGCATACGAGGAACTAAAGAGAATTAGTGAAAACGGAGGACAATTCTTATTCGTTGGAACTAAAAAACAAGCTAGCGAAGTTGCTAAAGAGGAAGCTATTAGAAGTGAATCATTCTATGTAACAGAAAGATGGCTTGGAGGTACCCTTACAAACTTCCGTACTATAAGAAAGAGAATTAAGAGATTAGAAGAAATCGAAAAGATGGAAGAAGACGGTACTTTTGATTTACTGCCTAAGAAGGAAGTAATCGGAATCAAAAAAGAATACGAGAAATTGAACAAAGTTTTATGTGGTATTCGTAAGATGGATAAATTACCTGATGCTATGATCATCGTAGATCCTAAGAAGGAAATCAATGCCATCCGTGAAGCACGTAAACTTAATATACCAGTATTCGGTTTAGTAGACACTAACTGTGATCCAGACGATGTAGACTACGTTATACCTGGTAATGACGACGCAGTACGCGCTGTAAAAGTCGTACTTGGAGTATTAACTAATGCTATATGTGAAGGAAAGAAGTTACCATTAGTAGACTATGTCACTGAAGAAGAGAAAAAACCAAGTACTAAGAAAGAAACTATTAAAGAAGAAGAAGCTAAAGCTGTAAAAGAAGTTAAAAGCGAAGAAGTAAAAGCAGTTAAAGAAGAAAAAGAAAGTGCTGAATTATCTAGTATGACTCTAGTAGAATTAAAAGCATTAGCTAAAGAAAAGAAAATTAAAAACTACAGTACTATGAAAAAAGATGAACTTATCGATGTTCTAAATAAATAAGAGAGGATGAATAATATGGTTACTGCACAAATGGTTAACGAATTAAGAAGTATGACTGGAGCAGGTATGATGGATTGCAAAAAAGCCTTAGTCGAGACTAATGGCAATATGGAAGCTGCAGTCGACTACCTAAGAGAAAAAGGTATTGCAAAAGCTGCTAAAAAAGCAGACAGAATCGCTGCAGAAGGACTTGCAAATGTATTCATAGATGGAAATAATGCGTGCATCATCGAAGTAAACAGTGAGACAGACTTCGTAAGTAAAAACGAAAACTTCGTTTCACTCGTAAAAGAAATCGGAGAAGCAGTATTAAAAAGTGGAGCTAAAACTTTAGAAGAAGCTCTAAAAGCAGAAACTAGCGAAGGAACTGTCGAAGAGTTAATTATCTCTAAAACAGCTACTATCGGAGAAAAATTATCTCTAAGAAGAGTAGAATACGTAACTAAGAATGACGATGAAACTTTCGGTTCATACTTGCACATGGGCGGAAAAATCGCTGTACTTACAGTAGTAAAGGGCGCAAACGAAGAAGTTGCTAAAGACGTCGCAATGCAAGCTGCTGCTATGAAACCAGAATACTTAAACGAAGAAAGTGTACCAGCTGAGAGAATCGAAAAAGAAAAAGAATTCTTAAAACAACAAGCTATGGAAGAGGGTAAACCTGCTGACATTGCTGAGAAGATGGTCGCTGGTAGACTAAAGAAATTCTTCAAAGAAATATGCTTAGTAGACCAAGCATTCATAAAAGATGGAGACATCGACGTCAAGACTTATGTCAAGAATAACGGCGGAGAAGTCTTAAAGATGGTACGTTACGAAGTTGGCGAAGGTATGGAACACAGAAACGAAAACTTTGCCGATGAAGTAATGAGCCAAATCAAATAATGAAATACAAAACTTTAAGAATAATTACTGATATCATACTCATAGTAGTAGGCATAATATTTTTGATATTCGGTATCAAAGATGCAATCGATATGTATAACTCTAGTAAAATATCGGATGCACTTCTCTTTAAAAAGTCTTATTCATATGTACCGGAAGATAATGTGTACAACTATGTAACTTTAAAAGAACTAAATAAAATGCTAAGAGATGACAGTTTCATTCTTTTAATCGGAGACCCACTAGACTCTTGGACACAAGTTCTAGTCAGTCCCCTAAACGAAGTAGCAAGTTCTAAAGATCATAAGATATATTATCTTGAGACTACTGATTTAGATAATACTTCTTCCAATTATAAAAAGTTATTAACTAACTTAGACTTAGATGGACTTACTACACCTTATATAGCATTTATCAAAGATGGCAGTATTTATAAGACATATTCTAAAGATGATTTGTACGAATCCGATTACGACGGAGCACCAATCGAATATTGGACCAAAGACAAACTTGATACATTAAAAAGCGATATATCAAAAGACATAGAAGCACTCGAATAAAGTGCTTTTTATTTGTCAAAAAAAGTACTATTTTATGAACTTTAGTAAAGTAAATAATAAACAATTGAATTATTTTAAAACATTTTGTATAATTACTATATAAAGTAGGTGAAATACTAGTGAATAAAGCATTCAATAGAGTTATCAAATCACATGTAAAACTAACTATACTATCCGTAATCGCAGTTATTTTACTGACTGTAGGTATAACATATTCACTCTTTCAAATAGACAATAAAAATACAGAAAATCAAAAGATATTCGTAGGGGTATTAGATGCAGAACTGACGAGTACTAGTAGTACCATAGTTTTAAGCGACATTTATCCTACATCTGTAAGCGATTTAGATGGCAATACAAAATACACATTTACTATAACGAATACAGGAGACTA
>CALVPA010000063.1 GCA_944350395.1 uncultured Bacilli bacterium | reverse complement strand
GATTTAATAGTGTAGATTTACCAGATCCGCTTTTGCCAGTAATAAATAACATTCCTTTATCGGGTAAAAATAGTGATATGTCATTCAATGCCACTTTTTTCGTTTTTTTATTTACTTTGTAAATTTTTGTAATTTCTTTAAACTCTATCATATCTACCTTTTATCCTACTTTCATATATAATTATACATTAATTTAAATTTTTTTCCAACGTTTTAAAAAGTCAATATAATATTGACTTTTTAAATTCCATAAATAGTTATATTGATGTTAAATCATAAGTTACTTGCACACCTGCCATTTTATCATATTTATTTGCAATATTATCTTTAAATATAAATGTTCCTCCTAAAACTTGATAACCACTATTTGCTGATGAACCAAATGTAAAATTTCTTGCTTCTGTAGTTGTAATAGATGTAGAAGTTGCATGCTGGTATGAAGCTCCTATTGTAACAGGATCACTTCCAATAAAATCTGCTTGTAATTTAATTTTAAGATCATTTTTAGTACTATCAACTATATTCATAACATATGCTAATCCATTTGACTTTTTTATTTTGTTTCCGCTGTTATAGTCATAAGTTAAAGTGTTTCCATCATAAATTTGTTTTGCCCAAGTTAAACCTGTAGATGAAATATTTAATTGTGTAGTTCCAGATTTTAAATAAAAACCTACAATGTCATATAATTTAACATTTGGAATAGTAAACCATTCTATATCAATATTAACTATTTTGACCGACGCGCCGCCTCCAGGTGAAACAGTAAGAGTAATTTTTTTTGAAGCGGTTTGATGTGAAGCGCTAGGCGTAAAATTAGAATAAACAATATTGTCATTTAAAGATGTCTTTAATTTTGCTTCCTCTTCAGAAACTTCGTAAGAAACAGAATCTATAGGATTATTATTTTCGTCAAATATAGTATAAGTTTTATAATATTTTGTAATAGATACTGTTTTATTTAAATTATCTTCTAAAGATATTTCTAAATCCTCAGCATAAACAATTGATGTTGAAATAGTTTGTATTAATATTAACAAGGTTGTAACTAAAAATCTTTTTATAATCTTCATATTTGCTTTACCTTTCTTTATTTCATTTTTTAAACCCAATTAATAATATAATATTTAAAATTTCATCCTCCTTTCAAATATTAAAAACTAACAACAATTTTTTATATATAATGTTAGAAATTTTATAGTCAAATTATAATTTAAATTGTATTTTTTTTCAATGATATCATATGAGTTTTAGTGTCTACTTTAAGTGGCATTTTATTTAATAATTGATGTATTATTTTAGTATATTGACAAAAAAAATTATATATTTTATATTTACTATGAACTATGGAGGTATTATGGAAGTAGTTAAATACAAAAAGAGTGGAATAAATTGTTACGATGTTTATTTAGATAATAATACAAATTATAAATTATATGAAGATATTATCTTAAAATACGATTTGCTCATCGAAAAAGAAATTGATGAAAAAAAACTAAAAGATATATTGAACGGAAACGAATTATACGATGCTTATTATTTGTCACTTAAATATATAGGAAAAAAAATGAGGACAAAATTAGAAGTTAAAAAGTATTTAAAAAGTAAAGAATTTAGTGATAAATCTATCGCATTTGCTCTTAATAAACTAAAACAAAATGGCTATATAAACGAAGACAGATATATAGAAGCATATATTATGGATGCGATGAATTTGAGTATGTTTGGCCCAAATAAAATTAAGAATAATCTGAGTAAATTAGGAGTAAATTTGTCAAAAGTAGAAAATAATTTAGTCAAAATAAAAGATAATATTTGGAAAGAACGGATTAAAGCAATTATAGATAAAAAATACAAACTAAATAAAAATAGTGAAATTATCTTTAAGAATAAAATGTATTCTTATTTGATTGGTGCAGGATACGATAGAGAGATGATAAACAATATTTTAGGAAAGTACGAATTAGACACATCTTCGAATTTTGAAAGAGACGCTAACAAAGTATGGAATTTACTCATTAAAAAATTTGATAAAAGAGATGCCATGTTAAAATTTAAAGTTAAAATGTATTCGAGAGGTTATAAAATAGAAGAAATTGGAAAATTCTTAGATAATGTAAAATAAAAGTTTCCACGCATTAGGAAACTTTTTTATTTAAAAAATTTATTATTAGAATTGCTTTCTTTTTCTATAGGTGTATTATCTTTAGTTCTCTTTGTCATGTCGACACCGAATGGATTGACGTTTTGCTCTCTAGTCATGACTTTACTAGTAGCAATGTTAACTTTACTATTATCTGTGATAAATTTTTGACTATCTTCACGTTCATTTTTCTTAAAATCTATATTTCTTTTTTCATCCATCACATTCATGAGAGAATCTTCTTCCACGAGATTGTTAGGATTAAATATAGTATCCATTTTTTTTTCGCTTTTTTTATTGTGCAAGTAGACGATTAAAAAGTATACACCAAAAACTAATATTATTCCCAATAATACAATTATTGCAATTATTAAGATTTGATTGACGTCCATATTTTATTCCACCTTATCTATTTTTGATTATAGCATAAAAGAGCATAAAAAAAAACCACTAGGTGGTTTAATTTGATGAGTTGCTAGCCTTAGCTGATTCGTATAATTTATTCATGTAGTCTTTGTAATCAGTGTTTATCTCATCATCTATGATATCTACTCCGTTATCTTTACGAAGTTCTTCAAGCGCAGTAATTTGAAGAGTTGCATCTTCCTCAAGCATCTGATTTGATAATTCTTCGATTATGTCGTCTTTAACGTCATCGAGTTCAGCTTTATCTTTCTCATCCGTTACGTATAGTATTTCATATCCGTCTTCTGTTTTAACTGGCGTAGTAGAATATTTGCCAATCTCTAGAGAAAATGCTTCGTCGTCAAATTCATCGCTTCCATAGTCACCTTTATTTATGAATCCAAGGCTTCCTCCTGAATCTTTAGTAGAGTCATCGTCAGAATACTCTTTTGCTAAGTCTTCAAATTTTTCTCCCTTTTTAAGACTTGCAATAATAGATTTAGCTGTTGCTAATGCTTCTTCTTCAGCTGCCTCTTTTTCATCATCCGTCATAGTGTCAGTTACTTCTGGAATTATCTGTATATGACTAATTTCACGATCTCCAACTACTTCATTCTTATAGTACTTCTTAATTTCACTATCTGTAACCTGAGATTTAGCATAATCTTCGACAGCTTTATTTCTCAAATAGTTTAGTTTTAGAGCTGCTTGAAATTCTTCAATGCTGTTGTAGCCGTAGTACTGATTGATAGCACTAGTCAAACTATCTTCATCATAATTACCGTTCTCATCTTGATAATAAACTTTCAAAGACTCTATTTGATTAGCAGCAT
>CALVPA010000062.1 GCA_944350395.1 uncultured Bacilli bacterium | reverse complement strand
TATGCTACTTGGTGGATAAGACAAGCCATAACTAGGGCTCTAGCAGATCAAGCAAGAACGATAAGAGTGCCAGTACACATGGTTGAAACTATAAACAAAATGGCTCGAATTCAAAGACAACTTACACTCGAATTAAATCACGAACCTAGTGAAGAAGAAATAGCAAAAAAGATGGGTGTATCAATAGAAAAGGTTAGAGAAGTCATGAAAATAAGCCAAGATCCAGTTAGCCTAGATACGCCTATTGGAGAAGAAGAGGATTCTCATTTTGGAGATTTTGTTCCAGATACCTCTAATATGAGTCCAGAAGAATATGCGACAAACGAAATTTTAAAAGAACAGATTAGAGATGTATTAAAAACTTTACAAAAGAGAGAACAAGAAGTATTAGAACTCAGATTTGGTCTATTAGATGGAACTTGCTATACTCTAGAAGAAGTTGGAAAGAGATTTAATGTAACACGTGAGAGAATAAGACAGATAGAAGCAAAAGCATTAAGAAAACTTAGACACCCATCTCGTGCTAAAAAACTTAAAGATTTCTTAGGTGACGACTAATGATTAAGATCAGCAATAGATTAAAGAGTCTTTGTAAGTACGTATTTAACGACGATAAAATAATCGACGTGGGTTGTGATCATGCGCTACTAGATATCTATCTAGTTCAAAGTGGAATAATAAACAAGATATATGTCTGTGATGTAAATCCAAATGCTCTTCAAAATGGCATAGAAAACATCGAAAAATATGAACTTACAGGCAATATCATACCGGTACTCGGCTATGGCATCGAAAAGATTAATCAGTTCGATGTAAATACTCTAATAATTTCCGGTATGGGGTCTAAAAACATTATAGATATCTTGAGTAGTCCTAATTTAGACAGAATATATAAACTTATTTTACAATCTAATAACAATCACTATGAACTTAGAAAATTTTTAACATCTAAAGGACTAAACATTTTTACAGAAGAAGTGGTAGAAGACGGTAAAAAGACTTATATAAATATAGTCGCAGGGAGAGATTATCACATAAAAACTTATACTGAAAAGGAATACTTATTCGGTCCTATTTTAATTAAGGATGATAAAAATTTAGATTATTTTAAATCTTTAAAGGAGTCTTACGAAGACATATATTATAAGAGTCATAATGATTCATTAAAGGAAAAAATTGCATATTTAGACGAAATTATCGAGGAGTTATCTAAAGATTAATACTCGCTTGTAATCACAGATAATTTATTATATAATAAGACACATGAAAGAAGGAAAAAAATGAAAAACGTACACACAATTACGACAACATTAAAAGATAAAGAATGGACAGACATTTTAGATGATACTTTTAAGAAAAAGAATTCTAATGTGACTATCGATGGATTTAGAAAGGGTAAAGCTCCAAAAGATGTTTATATCAAAAAATTTGGTATAGAATCTTTATATATGGATGCAGTGGATGCTGCTCTTCCAAAAGCATATACTAAAGCGCTAGAAGATGAAAAATTAGTTCCAGCTTGTGAACCAAAGGTAGATATTAAAGAGATAGATAAAGATCACATTACATTAGAATTTACTATAATTACAAAGCCAGAAGTTAAATTATCATCTTATAAGAATTTAGGTGTTAAAAAGGAAACACCAAAAGTTACTAAAGAAGAAATAGAAAGCGAAATTGCATCTATGCAAAACAGATTTGCAGAAATAGTAGTAAAAGAAGAAGGTACAGTAGAAAAAGGAAACATTGCTGTTATTGACTTCGAAGGTTTTGTCGATGGTGTAGCATTTGACGGTGGAAAAGGAACAGATTACCCATTAGAAATCGGTTCTAATACATTTATACCAGGTTTTGAGGATGCGTTAATAGGGACTAAAATTGGAGAAACAAGAGATGTAAATGTAAAATTCCCAGAAAATTATGTAGAAAATTTAAAGGGAAAAGATGCAACATTTAAAGTGACTGTTAAAGGTATAAAGGCAAGAGTTCTTCCAGAACTTAATGAAGAGTTTTATAAAGATTTAGGTTATGAAGATGTAAAGACTAAAGAAGAACTCGAAAAGAAAATCGAAGAGCACTTAATGGAACACAAAAAGGAAGATGCTGAAAACAAATACATCGACGATTTAATCAAAGCGGGAATTGATAAGATGACTGTCGAGATAAATGATGAAATAGTAGATGAAGAAGTTAATAGAATGATAAAAGATCTATCTAGTAGACTAGAAATGCAAGGCGTTACTTTAGAAAATTACTTCCAATTTACTAATACTACTATGGAACAATTTAAAGAAAACGCAAGACCTGATGCGATAAATAGAATTAAATCTAGATATCTACTAGATGAAATAATAGCAAAAGAAAAAATCGATGCTACTGAAGAAGAAGTTAATGCTCACGCTGAAAGTCAAGCTAAAAAATATCAAGTCGAAACTTCTGAACTCATCCAAATGTACGGTGGATTAGATGTAGTAAAATACGATTTATTGATACATAAAGCAATAGAAATATTAGAAAGCTAAAAACTCGCAAGAGTTTTTTTATTTTGAATTATTATATGATAGATGATAAAAACATATAATTAGTAGGTGGACTATGAATATAAAAGATAACATTATAAACTACTTATATGATAAAAATGACGTCATCTGCCTTTATGACGACTATTTCTATGTTTACAACTATAAATCATTAGATAGTTTTAGCGATAAAAGAGTAGTAGTGGATTTAACTACTAAAAAAATTACAATAACTGGCGAATCTTTAATAATAGTGAGAATCACAGATAATGAGCTAATGATAAGTGGAAGTATTGCTAAAGTAGAGATGAAAAAAATAAATGAACGATAAGATAAAGATAAAAATATTTGAAGATGCTCATTATACGATCAAATATCTATATAGAAAACATTTAAATGTCTATAATGTCGAATATTCTAAGTCCGGAAATATATATACGATAGATGCTGGTGCTTTGGACAAATTAAATCCAGAATCAATTGAAATAATATCTTATATGGGGGTAAAGGGATTTTTATTTAAAATAAAAAGACATAGGCACTTTATAATATCAATAATTCTTTCTATTATACTTATGTTACTACTCAGTAATATAGTTGTCGATATAGATGTCATACATAGCGATAAAGAAATAAGAACGCTCTTAGAAGATGAACTTCAAAGTAATGGCATTCATCCTTTTATGATTAAGAAAAGTTTTAATAGATTACAAGAGATTAAAGAAAAGATAAAAGATAGACATCCTGATAAGATAGAGTGGTTCGAAATTGAAAGTGTCGGAATGAAATATATAGTTAGAGTTGAAGAGAGAATTATAACGGAAGAGAAAGAAGAAAAGTCTTACTGCGATGTAATCAGCAATAAAGATGCCATAGTATTAAGCTTGCAAGTATCTTCTGGTCAAAACAAAGTGACAGAAAACGACTATGTAAAAAAAGGCAGTACTCTCATAAGTGGAAGTGTGACATTTAACGAAGAGAATAAAGCATATAAGTGTGCTGACGGTGTAGTATGGGGAAATACGTGGTATACGGTGAGTGTAAGTGTTCCACTAAAACATAAAACTAAGATATATACAAAAAATACACAAAAGAATATTGGAATAGAGATAGAATCTAAATTATATGAGATATTTAGAGTGCATTTAGACAAGTACGATACCGATAAGAAAAAAATATTCTCTTTTGGAAATTTTACATTGTACAGTGAAACTTTAAAAGAATATAAAACTGTAGAAAAGGAATATACCGAGAATGAAGCTATAGACGAAGCATTAAAACTTGGAAGAGAAAAACTATATCTTAACTTGGATAAAGATGCAAGCATTTTGAGTGAAAAAGTTTTGCAAACAAATCGATATGATAGTATAATTGAAATGGACATTTTCTATTCGGTAAAAGAAATCATTAGTGAACAAGTCGAACGGGAAATACCAAAAGAAGAAGAAGGAGTAAAGTCTGATGAGTCTACCTAAGGAATTTTATACTATTATAAACGGGGTTTGGCCAATGCTACTAATTTTTATTGTAGTATTAACAACTATTAGAATTTGTTACATAATAGAAAAAAGAGAAAGGTTTGTACTTTATAAAGAGTTTTTTTCACTCGCATTTGTTATCTATATACTTCTGTTATTTGGATTAGTAACTAATACCGATGTACAGAGCTATGGAAATAACTTTATTCCCTTTAAAGAAATCATGCGATATAATTTTGGAAGTAAATATTTTATTTGGAATGTAGTTGGAAATGTTATGATATTCGTGCCATTCGGATTTTTTATAAGCTTGTATTTAGGATCGCAAAAATTGAATAAACCTTTGCTCATTACAGTCATAACTAGTTTGACAATAGAAACAGTGCAGATGTTCATAGGTAGAAGTTTTGATATCGACGATATAATATTAAACTGTCTTGGAGGTATTATAGGTTTTCTACTTTTTATCGGTTTATCCGCGATACAAAAACATCTTCCAAAATTCTTGCAAAGAGATATTGTCTACAATTTATTGACAGTTTTAATAATCGTAATTATAATAATTGCTGTTTGTAATTATTGGGGGATTGTATTTTGATGAAGTTATATAGTATAGTCGACAAATATGGAGTAGAGTTCGATTATTCTTATCTAGATAATTTACTAGAAATTGCGATTAAAAAATTAGACGTAAATGGAATTTTTACTATCATATTTATCGGAGACGAAGAAATGCACGAGATGAATTATAGATATAGAGGAATAGATAGAACAACCGATGTATTATCGTTTGCCTTGAACGACGCAAAAGACGATTTTATAGAAGAAGTAGATGTTTTAGGAGATATATTCGTATCTATTCCAAAAATGAAAGAGCAAGCGAAAGAGTATGATCATAGTGAGGAAAGAGAACTAAGTTTCTTAATCGTACACGGTTTATTACATCTGCTCGGATACGATCACATGACTAGCGAAGAAGAAAAGGTAATGTTTGGATTACAGAAAGAGGTATTAATAAATGCAGGCATCACGAAATAAGAGTAAACACAAAGGAATAAGTAGATTTTTTTACAGTGCTAAATATGCAGTTGATGGACTAATATACGCATATGCACACGAACACAGTCTTTGGATTCATGCAGTATTATCTATAATAGGTATTGCTTTAGGATTTTTGTTAGATATATCAACTAATCAGTGGATAGTAATTTTAATTTCATTAGGAATTATATTGGCATTTGAATTAGTAAATACTGCTATGGAAGCGTGCGTAGATATGGTAACGCTCGAATATAACGAACTAGCAAAAATTGCTAAGGACTGCTGTAGTGCTGCCTCATTTGTTACTTCTATAATGGGAGCTATAACAGCAGTAGTCGTATTTGGGCCTAAGATAGTCGATTTACTGAGTAAACTATAAGAAATGGAAAGAAATGGAAGAATCATTCCATTTCTTTTTTCATAAATTTTAATATGAATTTGATTGCACATAGGGGATATAAAACTTTAAACATTAAAGAAAATACTGTTGAAGCGTTTAAAAATGCTTTAAACAATGGCTTTTTAGGAATAGAATTAGATGTAAAAAAAACAAAAGACGATGTAC
>CALVPA010000061.1 GCA_944350395.1 uncultured Bacilli bacterium | reverse complement strand
CGTCCAGCAATGGGTAAAACAGCCTTTGCTCTAAATTTAGCTGTTAATGCAGCATTATCAACACCTAAAGCGGTTGCCATATTTAACTTAGAAATGGGCGCAGAACAGCTTGCTGAAAGGATGATAGGTTCAGTTGGCGGAATTGACATGAACAAAATCAAAACTGGGCAACTCGAGGACAAAGATTGGCAAAAAGTCAACGAAGCTATGAGTGAACTGGGAGAAACAAACATATACATAGAGGATATGTCTGGTATAACGGTTGGCGATATACGTGCAAAATGTAGAAGACTTGCAAATTCAGAAAAAGGTTTAGCTTTAGTAGTTATCGATTATCTACAGTTAATTCAGGGTGGAGCAAGATATGCCGGAAACCGTCAGCAAGAAGTATCTGAGATATCGAGATCTCTAAAAACGATGGCACTCGAGTTAAAAATACCAGTAATTGCTCTTGCACAGTTATCGCGAAATGTAGAACTTAGGGAAGATAAAAGACCTATAATGAGTGATTTACGTGAATCTGGTTCAATCGAACAGGATGCAGACATAGTTGCATTTCTTTACCGCGACGATTATTACAATCCTGATCCTAAAAATTTAAGTAGTAATACATCTGTTACTGAATTAATTGTAGGCAAACATCGTTCTGGTAATACAGGAACTGTTGAATTACTATTTGAAAAGAATTTTAGTAGCTTTAGAAATTATGTAAAAAAGGAAGGTGATACTTCTAATGGCTAAAAAAATAAACCTTGGTGGAGTACTTTTAGTTTGTGTTATAACTGCTTTACTCATATGTATAGGTTTTAAGAGAGTTAATAATTTAGAACCAAAAACTGTATATCAAGTTTATTTGAATGGAGAAAAATTAGGGTTATTAGAAAATAGCAATGATTTATTCGATATAATCGATACTACCCAAGAAAGCATAAAAAAGCAATACGATGTCGATAAAGTGTACCCCCCAGAAGGTTTGGAAACTATCGAATACACAACATATAGTGATGATTTGAGTACCGCAGAAGAAATATATGATTTAATTAAGGATAAAAGTACATTTACTATAAAAGGATATGTTGTAACCATTAAACCAACTGAGACAGAACCAATATATATAAATATTTTGAACAAAGAAGATTTAGAGCCAGCACTATTAAATGCAGTTAGTGCATTTATTCCAATAGACAATTTAAAAGCATATATAAATGGAAATCAAGTAGAAATACAGGATACTGGTAAAACGATTAAAAATGTTTATTTCGATGAGAAAATAACTATAAAAGAGGAATACTTACCAGTCGATTCACAGATAATAACAAGTGAAAGTGATTTGACACAATACTTGCTATTTGGGACATTAGAGAAACAAGCAGAATATACCGTTAAAGATGGCGACACAGTCGAAACTGTCGCTTATAATAACAAACTTAGTAATGAAGAATTACTAATTGCTAATCCTAATTTGTCTAGCGTAAACTCACTTCTTAGTGAAGGACAAGTTTTAAATATAGGTCTAATAGATCCATTATTTACTGTTGTAGAGGAGTCAGAAGTAATCGAAGACATAGAATCTAATTATGAAACGATTTATGAAGATGATAATACAAAGTATGCTAGTCAATCTTACGTAAAACAAGAAGGAATAAAAGGTGTCGATAGGGTAACAGAAAAAATACTTTATAAAAATGGCGAAATAATGACGCTTGAAGTAAGTAGTACCTCAGAAATATCTGCGCCAGTAGATAAGATAGTCGTTAGAGGTACAAAAGTATCACATGATTACAGCTTTAACTATTATCCTCCAACGACGATTAGTAGTGATTGGTATTGGCCTACAACTAGTCCATTCGTTATAACTAGTTACTATGGTTACAGATGGGGTAAATTACACGCTGGTATAGATATTTCTGGTAGTTTATTCGGTTCACCTATAT
This sequence comes from uncultured Bacilli bacterium, assembly GCA_944350395.1. Lineage (GTDB taxonomy): Bacteria > Bacillota_I > Bacilli_A > RF39 > UBA660 > RUG11867. Next base: position 2,313 of record CALVPA010000061.1, on the reverse strand, counting down.
ATTCTGCAACCGATGGAACAGTAATTAAAACTAATTCATCTTGTGCAAATAACGGTGTATATGGTTCGTCATGTGGTGGTGGATACGGAAATTATATAGAAATACTTACTTCTAATGGCTATAAAATAACCTATGCTCATATTAAAAATAATATTAAAGTTTCAACTGGAAACAAAGTTTCTAAAGGCCAAGTAATCGGTTATGTTGGTAATAGTGGTAGTTCTACTGGTACTCATTTACATTTCCAAATAGACGATGCAAATGGAAATAGTTTGAATCCATGTAAGGTGGCCTTTGCATGTTAGTAAGTGTTTTAGCGAGTGGCTCAGAAGGAAATTGTACTTATGTAGAAACAGAAGATTTGAAGTGTTTAATAGATATTGGAACAAATACTAAATACATAGTAGATAGACTTTCAGAATTAGATGTTAATCCAAAAGAGATAAATTGCATATTTATGACTCATACACATAATGATCATACATCCGCTATGTCTACTTTTATAAAAAGATTTCATCCTATGGTAGCAGTAAGCGATAAAATGTTAGATGATTTAGATATATTAAATGGTTACGATAAGATTCTGCTTTTGAAAGATGAAATGATATTTGGAAGTACTATGATTAAAAATTTTAAAACTAGTCATGATACGAGCGACTCTAGAGGGTATCTTATAGAATGTGCTGATTCATCCTTAGTCTATATGACTGATACAGGATATCTAAACCAAAAATATTTCGAGATGCTTACAAATAAAAATATGTATATTATCGAAGCAAACCACGATGTAGAAATGCTCATTAATGGCAAATATCCTAAGTGGCTAAAGACGAGAATCCTTAGCGATAAGGGACATTTATCTAACAACGCTGCTGGTTTCTATCTAGCAAAACTGATAGGACAAAATACTAAAAATGTTATTTTAGCTCACTTGAGCCATGAAAATAATACTCCAGAAGAAGCACTAAAAACAGTTAAAAAAACACTTTGCGAATACGATGTGACTTTCGATAATATTGAAATAGCAAAACAAAAAGAAAAAACAGAGGAGATAGTCTTGTGATAAATATCATATGTCTTGGAAAAATTAAAGAAGATTATTTAAATGCGCTTATTCATGATTATTATACGAGAATAAATAAATATCATAAAACAGAAATAATAGAACTTAAAGACGAAAACGATTTAGTAAAAGAGAGTATCAATATTTTTAAACATATAAAAGATAAAGATTATGTCATTGCATTAGATATTAAAGGTGAAAAAATGGATAGTACTTCATTTGCTAAGACTATCGATGATATCTTTATAAGCTATAGTACTATCGATTTTATTATAGGAAGCTCGGAAGGATTGGACCAATCTATAAAAAAGAGAGCAAATAAGCTTATATCTTTTTCTGACTTTACTATGCCACATGGGCTATTTAGAGGTGTTTTGCTCGAGCAGATATATAGAGCTTTTAAAATAAATAACAACGAAAAATATCATAAGTAGGTGTATATATGGAATTATTTCACAACGATTGGGACGAAGTATTAAAAGATGTAACTAATACAAAAGAATTTTATAATACAATGGTTTTGGCCAAAAAGGCGTACACAGAAACTACAGTATTTCCACCTAAAGAGCATATTTTTGAAGCATTAAAACTAACTAGTTATAAAGACACTAAGGTGGTTATTGTTGGTCAAGACCCATACCACGGTACTGGGGAAGCGCATGGACTGTCATTTTCAGTAAGGCCTGGTATAAAGGTTCCGCCATATTTACAAAATATATATAAAGAAATATATAGCGATTTAGGAATTATTGAACCTAGAAATTGTGGGGATCTAACAAAATGGGCAAAGGAAGGAGTTTTACTTCTTAACTCTATATTGACTGTCGAAAAAGATAAAGCTGGTAGCCACAGTAAACTCGGATGGGAATTTTTTACAGATAGCATAATTAAAAAACTCAATGAAAAAAAAGAACCTGTAGTATTTATCTTATGGGGAGCGTTTGCTCGCAGTAAAAAATTTTATATAACTAATCCAATACATTATATAATAGAATCTCCTCATCCATCCCCTTTTAGTGCTAATAGTGGTTTTTTTGGATCTAAACCATTTTCTAAAACTAATAAATTTTTAACGGAGCACAACTTAAAACCTATAGATTGGCAATTATAAAAAGGTGATTATTGATATGAACCCCGTTTCTTGGACATAGAAATGGGGTTTTTATATGGCAAAATTAACATATAAAGATAAAATTGAAATATATAAAAAAAGAAAAAATGGCACAAGCGCAATCAACTTATCAAAACAA
>CALVPA010000060.1 GCA_944350395.1 uncultured Bacilli bacterium | reverse complement strand
TTGTTTTGATAAGTTGATTGCGCTTGTGCCATTTTTTCTTTTTTTATATATTTCAATTTTATCTTTATATGTTAATTTTGCCATATAAAAACCCCATTTCTATGTCCAAGAAACGGGGTTCATATCACACCATCACTTTTTTAACGTCTTGGTCCTGGATTGTTACCGCCGAAAGACCAGCCAGCACCTATAATTATTACTAGCAAAATAAATAACACTATCCATAATGCTGCACCAAAGCCATATCCGCCTTGTGTATATCCTACGAAACCATTATTACAGCAAGGATTTTGGTAGTAACCTGGATTAACAGAACCATATCCGTTGTTATATCCATAATAATACATAATATACCTCCTAACTCCTAATATAGTTTATGGTTTAACCATAAAATTTGTTATTACTTATTTTAATATAATATTTTGACATAGCCTCTAAAATATCATATAATTTGATTATTAGAGAGGAAATTTATTATGACTTTATATGAAGAATTAAAATGGCGTGGACTTTTAAAAGATATGACTAGTCCAGAAATAGAGAAACTATTAAATGAGGAAAAAGTAACATTTTATATAGGTACAGATCCTACAGGTGATTCACTTCACATAGGTCACTTATCTAGTTTTCTGATTTGTAAGAGATTAGCTGATCACGGGCATAAACCAATCATATTAGTAGGTGGTGCTACAGGACTTATAGGAGACCCAAGACCTACTAAAGAAAGAGATACTATAACTTATGAAACAGTTGAACACAATGTTAAAAAATTAACAGAACAGATCCACAAAGTATTTGGCAACTTCGAAATAGTAAACAACTACGATTGGAGTAAAGATATTAGTTTTATCACTTTTTTAAGAGAATATGGAAAATATTTCAATGTAAATTACATGATAAACAAAGACATCGTAAAAAGAAGATTAGATGAAGGTATAACTTATACAGAATTTTCGTATCAAATCATGCAAGCAATGGATTTTTATCATTTGTATTTGGATAAAAATTGTATCATGCAAGTAGCAGGTCAAGACCAATGGGGCAATATTACGTCTGGTGTAGACTTAATTAGAAAGAAACTTGGAAAAGAAGCATACGCATTTACTATGCCTCTTGTAACAAAAAAAGACGGAACTAAATTCGGTAAGAGTGAAGGCAAAGCGATATGGTTAGATCCTGAAAAAACTAGTCCATATGAATTTTATCAGTTCTTTGTGAATTCGGAAGATGAAATGGTAATAGATTACTTAAAGAGATTTACATTCCTTAGAAAAGAAGATATAGATGCTTTAGAGAAAAAACATAAAGAACATCCGGAGTATAGAGAAGCACATAAAGCACTTGCTTATGAAGTCACAAAATTTGTTCACGGTGAAAAGGCTGCTGGAGAAGCTAAAAAAGCGAGTGAAGAGATCTTTAGTGGTACTTCTAGCGAAAATATGCCAGAAGTAAAATCTAATTTATCTACGGGTGCAAATATTTTAGATTTACTAGTAGATGTAGAAATAGCACCATCTAAAAGCGAAGCTAGAAGACTAGTAGAACAGGGTGGAATAAGTATAGATGGAACTAAAATAACAGATCCTAAGTACACGATAGAAAAAGAACAAATTATCTTGCAGAAGGGTAAAAAAGTATTTAAAAAAGTTACTTTAAAATAGTATATGATAATATGTGTAGTAGGGCCTACTGCAGTAGGTAAAACCAAATTAAGCGAAGAACTAGCTTTAAAATACGATGGAATAGTAGTAAATTCAGATGCGATGCAAGTATATAAAGAATTAAATATAGGAACAGCTAAATATACAGAAGAAGAATCGAGTGGTAAAACTCATTATTTATTCGATATTGCATCTCCTAAAGACGTATATACTGTATACGATTATCAAAAAGATTTAAGAAGTATAATTTCAAAAAACAAAGATAAAAACATCATCATCGTAGGTGGAACAGGACTTTATTTAAAGGCCGGACTATATAACTATGAATTTACTGAAAGGGTAGCAAAATCTTATGATGGATATACTAATCAGGAATTGTACGAATTACTAAAGCAAAAAGGAGACTTGGACGAAATCCATATAAACAACAGAAAAAGAATGATAAGTAGACTAAATTCTAGTGGCAACAATCATTTAAAAGATGAATTGCTATATAAAGATGTCTATTTCATAGGGTTAACTACTGACAGAAATAATTTATATGACAGAATAAATAAGAGAGTAGACGTCATGATAGAAGACGGTTTAATCGATGAAGTTAAAACTTTATACGAAAAATATGGTAAGACGAAAGCTTTAGCTACAGGCATAGGTTATAAAGAGATTATAGACTATTTAGATGGGAAAATAACTTTAGAAGAAGCAACAGATTTAATTAAACAGCGAAGTAGAAAATATGCTAAAAGACAATATACTTGGTTTAATCATCAGATGAATGTTAAATGGTTTCAAACAGATTACCAAAATTTTGATAATACGATTAAAGAAGTTATAAATTATATAGATGAAAGTGCTATCCAGTAAGGATGGCATTTTAATTTTCTATTACAAATTTGCATTTTTCTAAAAATATGATAAAATATAAGACCAAAAAGAGGGGTGACAATAATATGCCGGGATATTATTGGTTTGAAAGAGAAAAAGAACACGATTTTGCTTATCAAGATTTAGATAAATTTTTTGAGGAATTACACGACAATGCCGATAAAAATATAACTGGTGCGAAAATCGCATATAGAGAATCGCAACAAAGATTTGCTTCTACTGTAATGGATGCAATTAAATCTAGAAAGATACTTTTAATCGAGGCTGGAGTCGGTACTGGTAAGACTCTAGGGTACTTGATTCCAATCTTCTATACGATGAACGAAGTGACAGTTTTTGATAAGGTTGTGATATCTACATCCAGTATCGCACTTCAAGAGCAATTAATGCAGGATATAGAATTTGTATCTAAACTTTTAAGAATCAATATCAAAGCATGGATAGCAAAAGGAATTAATAATTATGCTTGTCTTAAAAGAATCGAAAGCAAAATGCTAAGCGCTTCGAATCATGAAGATACGAAGACATTTGAAACATTGAATGAAATAAAAAAAACAATGTTAAAAGGCCATATATGTGATATAAATCATTTGCCTAACATATCTAATGGACTTTGGAAGGATATCCAAGTATGTGGTGGTTGTGATAAATGTAAATATAGAATGAGATGTGCTTTTATAGATAATCAGGCTCACGTCCAAAACATGCCAATAGTAGTAACAAATCATACACAACTTTGTAATATGATAAAACATAGAGATTCAGTTGTCACTAACTCAAGTTTATTCGTGATAGATGAAGCTCATAAATTAGAAGAAGAGTTTAGACTTGCAAATGAAAAAACTTTAAATTTAAATGATTTAATATCGAGAGTTGAGTATATTTATTATAGATTAAATTATGAAGAAAGATTTAATACTACTTATGAAACTAGAGAAATGTCTAATTTAAAATTGTCTATTCTTAACTGTTCTATAGAATTAGCAAAAGCTATAAGAAGTAACGTAAGAAGCACTTTTGCTAGACAGAAAAATGCACGTTCTAACATAGAGGATTGTGATAGATTAAATTTTAATATAAAAAATACGAGAATAGTAATCGCTTTAAAAGATGTTATTGACTGTTTAACAAAAGCAATAAGAGCACTTAGAAATATTCCAATTAAGATGGGATATGAACAAGATATCGATTATTTAAACGAGTATCTAAATACTATTAAAGATATGGCACTTGGAACAAATAGCAAGAATATTTATTGGGTAAAATTTATCGATAAGGAAAGAATAGAGATATCCTTTACCCCTAAAGATTTAAACAAAACATTTAAAAGTTTATTCGGCAACCAAAAACCTGTTGTATTGACATCTGCCACTATTACAACAAATGGGAATTACGATCATCTAAAATCGTCGTTAAATTTAGAAGATAGTAGCAATGTTGATTATGAAAATCCAATCGCTTCACCATTCAATTATGAAGAAAATACATTATTTTATTATCCTAATAACATTGTAGTGCATCCGAACACAAAAGATAGAAATAGATACATATCGGATATAGCAAATAGAGTAGCCAATTTAATCATTATTACTGAAGGAAAAGCATTAGTACTATTTACTTCAAAAAGAGATATGATAGATGTTTATAACTTAGTTAAAAGAATGAAACTCCCTCAAAATCTTATATTACAAGAGAATAAAGATATTACATATTATAAAGAAAAATTTTCTGACGACAAAAATGCATGCATGTTTGCAACCGGAGCATTTTGGGAAGGAGTGGATATTAAGGGAAAATCTCTTAGCAATCTAATCATTGTTAGACTTCCATTCCCAGTACAAGATCCAATCGTAGAGTATAAGAAAAAAGGTTTATCTAAAAAAGATGCTCATAAAATTGATAGAGACGAAATGCTATTGAAGTTAAAACAAGGAACGGGTAGACTTATTAGAAGTATGAGCGACACCGGAATAGTTTGTTCGTTGGATGCTAGAACCAAAGATTATATAGATGATATAAAAGCGAGTCTTCCATTTACTACATATACGACTTGTTTAGACGATGTATTAAAATTTTCACAAGATAAAATTATTGGAGAAAAAGAAGACAGTCAACCTAAAACTTTAAAACTTGAGCCTAAAAAAGACATGAACTAATCATGTCTTTTATATTAGAAACAATACTATGAAACTTAAAATTATTAAGTATATAGAAAATTTCGCTAGTTTGCCTTTCTTGACTACGTCGAAAAACCATAGAGAAGCATAGTAAGTCATTATAGCACTTATTATAAATCCGATTATATAAGGAATTATAAGAGTTACATCTATATTTGTTAAGTCTGGTATACTTAATACAAACGACCCAATCGATACTGGCAAGTAGAGCATAAACGAATACTTTAGTGATGTGTCCCTGTCTAGTCCTCTAGCGAGACAACCTACTAGACAGGCACCACTTCTACTTATACCGGGGAAAAGTGCAATCATCTGAAATAAACCTATGATTATGGCATCTTTATAAGAAATATCTTTATCGTTTTTATTTCCTTTTAGTTTTCTTACTAAGAATAACAATATAGCCGTTATTAAAAATGCTACGCCCAGTACTTTAATATTAGATAGTTTTGCTTCAATTATGTCTTTAAATAACACTCCAGCAATTCCTGCAGGAATGCTACCTACAATTATTAATAGACAATATTTAAAATCTATATTAATCTTTTTATCTTTGCGTTTTTCTTTTTTGAATAAGTATGTAAAAAACGATTTAATAAGATTTATTATATCTTTTCTAAATATAAAGAATATTGCTAAGAAAGAAGCAAAGTTTAATAATATTTCGAATGTCAAATCATCAAAAGCATCTGTATTAAAAATGTATCTTAGAAGTACTAAGTGGCCACTAGAACTTATAGGAAGTGGTTCTGTAATACCCTGAATTACTCCAAATATTATAAATTTAATAATAGTCCACATAAAATCACCTAATTAATTATATAATAGTTTTAGAAAAATAAGAAATAAAAATAAGAGGGGTTGATATCATTTTACGTCTCTTTTCGTATATAGTAGGAATCTTCATGATAAGTATAGCTTTGGTTTTTGCTTTTTTATATACAAATCTCTTTACAATAGGGTATACTTTTTTAGATTATTTGGGATATATATTTAAAAAACCGGAATTTTTACAGATATTTTTGGGTATAATTTTAGTAGCGTATTCATTTAGGAAAGGAAAATGCGATGAAAAACACTTTTAATGTAGAAGTGAGTTTTGATGAAAGTCCTAAAAAACCATATGAATGGAAAAATGTATCGTTCATAACCGGCATAAAAGTAAATAGAGTAGATTCTAAATGTATAAAAGATTTTTTATTATATAAGTGCAAAGTGGATAGTGAAAATAGGCTTCTTTTACTTAGCGATACAAAAGATTCTATTTTGATTAAACTAGATGAAGAAGGAATAATTACTAAGAGAAGTTTTCTCCTTTTTTCAAAAGATTTAGACGTATCCGAATATGCGATTAATTTAAAACCAATAAAATTAAAATACGAAGTTTTTTGTGAAAGAATAAAGTATTCTAATGAACTAGATGAAGAAAAGGAGATAAGGGACTATCTAGTTAAATCTATCGAAAATATAGAAGATGAAGATAAATCTAAGTATCTATATTTTCTGTACTTCGACGATGTGAATGGATATTCAAAGGAAAAACTAATAAACACTATAAAAAAAGATAACACTAAAAAGAATTATGAATTATATAAATTTTTAATAAATAATTAAAATCTCTTCAAATTTTATGATAGAGATTTTTATTTTAAAATTTTTATATTTTCAAATACTTTAATTTTTTATTTCATTAGGTTATAATTAAATTGGTGAACATAAATGGGAGAAGCAGTAACAATAAAAAGAGAAAATAACATTAAATTAGAAAGTTTCATAAAAAATTATTTGAATCCTAAATATGTATTTTTACCAATTGATGAAGGATATAAACTTAGAGTAATAGATAACTCTTATGTATATAAAAACGATATAGTAATGTTTACAGATAAAGGTAAGAGTGTGCACTCAAGCGTAAGTGGCAGAGTTCTAGGCATAAAAGATATGCTCTATTCAAATGGAGTAAAGAAATCCAGTTTAGTAATAGAAAATGATCTAAAAGAAAATGTAAGAGTTAGAAAAAGTGCTAAAAAATATATCGATAATTACGATAAAGAATCTTTTTTACAAATGTTAGATGACACATCTTTTAAGTATAGAAACAAATATGTAGTACAAAAATTTTTAGAAAATAAAAGAATATTACTGATAAATGGAATCGAATTGGAACCTTATTTTGCTAATAAATATTTTGAACTTTTGGAAAATGCCGATATTATACTAGAGACTATTGATTTACTATCTAATATATTTCATTTTGAAAAAACTGTTTTAGCGATTAAAAATAATTCGAGTGATATAATCAATAATTTCATGAATGAGCTTGGAACTTATCCAAATATAGATTTAAAACTTATGGGAGATGCGTATCCTAATGGAATGGATGATTATTTAAAAAAAATACTAGAGTTAGATGATCCATTAATTTTATCGATAGAAGAAGTGCTCGGTATATACCATATTTTAAAAAAACAGGTTCCTGTAAGTGAAAAACTTGTTACTATAACTGGTAATGCAGTAAATCCTAAATGTGTTATAAAAGTTAAACTCGGTTCACTTTTGTCAGAAGTATTCATAAATAATTTTGATTTTACTGAAAAGAGTGTAGTAGTGTATTTAAATGGAAACATGACAGGTAGAGTAGTCGACACTTTGAAATTTGTAATCGACTCTACTGTAGATGGAATAGTTGTAATGAAAAAAAGTGTTAAACAGGTAGAAGACTGTATAAGTTGTGGGCTCTGTTTTAAGTGTTGCCCTATGGGATTAAATCCTAAGTATGTATTCGACCACCTAGGAAATGTCAAAGGCGAGTATAAAGAAGGATGCTTGCAGTGCGGACTTTGTAATTATGTATGTCCTTCTAATATTGATTTGAAATCTTATATGAATGGGAGTGAAAAGAATTGAGTAAAAGGGGATTAGCCAAGAGACTTTATACGATGTATGGTATAGCCTTAATACCGTTACTTATGTTTGGAATATATAAAAATGGGATTCAGTTATATGATAAAGGATATGTTAATGTATGGGGCATGATTAAACCTGTAATATTGATATCCATGGCAATTTGCGGTTCGGTCGCTGGTACTTTACTCAAAAATTATCGCCAAAAAAAAATTATAGATTTAGAATCGATGAACAAGTGCAAAAAAGGTATAATCGAAGCATTGCTTCTTTCATTTGTACTTCCCATTAAAAGTAGTCCACTTATATTATTCGTAGTAACTTTTTTATTCAATTTATTTAAAGAAAATACTAAAATCAATAAAGTAGCTATTATGTATATAGTGATGCAACTTTTGAATGTGCTTTTAGGGCTTAATACTTTTAGCAATCCCTACGAAGTTAATACGACGCTTAATTATGATGGGATAGACTTGTTTTTAGGATTTGGAACGGGCGGAATATGTTCTACACCGGTAGTGTTCATTATACTCGGTTTAATAATCCTTTGTTTTAATTCTCTATATAAAAAAGATATGGTAATATCCGCTATTATTACATTTTTAATTTTAGGAATAGTTCCACGCATGATAACTTCTCATTATGGAGAAATCTTTCCCTTAATATTTGGATATAACATTTTATATGTTTTTGTATTTATATTTCCTAATCTTTATTCGTCTAGTTATACCACTAAGGGACAAATTTTATCCGGTATAATACTTGCGATTTTGACATATTTTTTTGTTATGATTACTCCTTATAATGCTGCAATGTTAAGTGTAATCTTAGTAAGTCTAATTCGTGGTATATGTGATAGATTATTCGTGATAAAATTAAGAAGTAGATAAAATATCGAAATATATGTTATAATTGTTTAAGTTAGGAGTGGTTTTATGTATTGGATTTTCATTTTGGTGGCGGTTATATTTGTCATATATTTGATTAAAAGAATTGTTAGTAGAGATGAAGATAATTTAAAAAATGGTGGTAAATTCGATATTGCTAGAGAAATAATGGGATATGTAGCAATAATAGTTGTCATTGTGCTAATTAGAACTTTTGTCGTTACACCTATAAAAGTAAATGGAGACAGCATGAATGATACTTTATATGATGGAGAAATAATGCTACTTAAAAAATACGAAAAGGACGATGTTAAAAGATTTGATATAGTGGTATTAGATTACAATAACGAAAAACTCATAAAGAGAATTGTTGGAATGCCAAAAGAAGATATCGAGTATAAAGATGGGGAATTACTAATAAATGGCGAAGTAATTGCAGACGATTACGGTAAGGGAGATACTGAAGATTTTGTAGATTACTGTGGCGAAGACGAATACTTTGTGCTCGGAGATAATAGAGAAAACTCCGTCGACAGTAGAATGATCGGTTGTATAAGTGTTGAGGATATAGATGGCACTTCAGATTTTATAATTTATCCTTTTAATAAGTGGGGTAAAGTAAATAAGTAAATATTTAAATATATAGAATAATATTTAGTAACATTATAATGTAAATATTTATTTAAAAAGGATAGATATTATGAAAAAACGTTTAATTTTAATGTTTATCTCGCTACTTTTATATATGGTCGAAGTGATAAATGTATATGCCACATCAAACCCATATAGAGAATCGGGTCCCTATGGAACAAATTGTACTTGGTACGCTTGGAAAATGGCATATGAAAAAGCTGGTGTATCTTTACCAGGATGGAGTAATGCAAAAAACTGGTATAACGATGCAAAAAATGATGGTTATGAAGTTGGTACGACGCCTCGTGCAAATTCGATTATAGTTTGGGGAGGATGGACGAGCTATGGCCATGTAGGTTATGTCGAAGCGGTTAAGGATAATATTCTATATGTTTGGGATTCTACTGGACCTTGCATAGATAGAAATGATCCCGAATTTATTGAATGCATAGAAAATGGGACTAGTGAAGAAACAGATAAAATTTGTTATGCAAATGCTAAAAGAGTTGCATGTGAATATACTATTTCTCCTGATGAATATGGAATAACTGGATATATATATTTGGATAATGCTCCTAAGTCTCCTATTTCTTCTCAGCTAAATTCTTCTAAAAAAGATGATAGCAACGATATTTCAAATTCAAAAGTTAAATCTAATAATGCTAATCTAAAAAGTATATCACTTAATACTGGAAATATAGAGTTTGACAAGAACAAGACAGAATACAACTTAGAAGTGGAAAATGAAACAGATAAAATTACTATAGATGCTATAAAAGAAGATGAAACTGCATCAATTGTAGGAATAGGACAACACGAATTAAAAATTGGATTAAACGATATAAAGATTACAGTAACAGCTGAAGATGGATCTATAAAAGAATATACATTAAAAATAACTAGAAAAGAATTAGAAAGCGTAGTAAAAAAAGAGTCCGTTGCTAATGATAAAAATCAATCAATAAAAAATTCAAAAAGCAAAAATTTAAAAATACCATTAATCATATTATTAACATGTTTATTTGCATCAATTACACTATTAATTTTTAATAGAAGAAAATAAAGTTTTAAATTATGAATTGCAAGTTTTAAACTTGGTTAAAGATGTTGACAAAGAGATTTTGTTAATAACCCATAGTAGATTATCAATCTACTTTTTTTTTAATAAAAAATTATGTTATAATTATATAGGTTAAAACAAGGAAGTGATATTAATGGATTAAAAAATTTACCAGCTACGAGTATTAACTGATATACCGACTTAGGAAAAATTACGAAATGAGGATAATAAATGCAAGAAAGTGATTTAATTATATATAAAAATAAGGAAGGAAATATAATA
>CALVPA010000059.1 GCA_944350395.1 uncultured Bacilli bacterium | reverse complement strand
AACAAACTTGTCCTGTATTATAGAGTCTACCCCAAACCATTTCTTCAACAGCTTTGTCTACATCGCCATCTTCGTTTAGAATAAAGGCGTCGTTTCCTCCTAACTCTAGCATGACATGAGTTAGATTTTTGCTTGCCGTAGCCATAGTTTCCATACCTGCTGCAGTAGACCCAGTTAAACTTACGAGGTTTACACCTTTATGTGCACTTAGTGCTTGACCTACAGTAGAACCACTTCCGTGAATTATTTGTACTGCTCCTGCTGGAACGCCAGCTTTTCTTAAAAGGTATGTAAGTTTTGTCAAAGTAAGCGGATTAGATGAACTAGCCTTTATGATTACTGCGTTACCCATCATCAGTGAACTAGGTACTTTTTGACCGAATAAATCTATCGGAAAGTTAAATGGTATTATCGCTACCACGACACCTATTGGCTGTTGGATAGTTAGCTGAATAGTGTTTTCTTGTCCTGCTTCAGTGCCAGGTTCTATTACATTTCCGTATAGATGCTTTGCAGCTTCTACAAATGCAGGAACAGAGACTTGAATATTAGCTATCTCATTTCTGGCTTCAGTAATAGGCTTACCTGTTTCCTCACAGAGTAATCTAGCGAGTTCTTCTCTATCCTTATATACTAAGTCTTTAAATCTTAAAAGAATTTTCCCTCTTTCGTGAACAGGGACTTTTGCCCATTCTATTTGCCCCTTTTTAGCTTCTTGAACGCATAAATCGACATCTTTAATAGTTGAAGCTGGTACAGTATCGATGAGTCTATTAGTTGCTGGGTCTATAACTTCAATTTTTTTTCCATCGGATGAATCCATCCATTTATTTCCTATTAAATTTTTCATTTAACACCTACTTTGAAAATCCTGTAAACGAGAGCATGAGTCCACCGCACGTATTTGCAGAGTGTTCACGGTATCCGTATTCACCAAATGTGAATACCATCAAGAACTCTTTATCTCCAGTTACTTTTTTAATTTCTTCGAATATTTCTTTTTCACGATTTGCAAGTGCAATACCTAATCTTCTTCCACCGCAGTGTATAAGTAGGTAACTATCTGCTTCTTTTTTCATCATCGCATTTAAATCTTTAATTGCTATAGAATTAGATTTGATGAGTTCATCCACAGTAGCTTCCATTTGTATAATCGCCGTTTTTTCACAAAGGTTATTTCCTAAATTCATGGTATTATCTTCTCCACCGAACATAGGATGACGAATTGCTGTCAGATTACCTAGTTGATCTTTTACTCCCAAAGGTCTTGTAATTGATGCCGTTAGTAGATTTGATCCCTTTAAATCTTCAGGGTTAGCTTTTATCCAGTCGGCATATCTAAGAAGCGATGGAACTCCATCGATTTTACTTAAAGTCCTCTTGTTTTTAACTTCTGTAATGATGCCAACATTAGCGGTTTCTTTGTATTCACCCGTATAATTAGTCTTGCACTCATTTTTGGCGTAGAAGAAAGCGACAGCGCATCCGTCTTGGAATACTTGATCATTACAAATTATGCTCCAGTTACCTTCTACGGTGTTATCGGCAGCACTTCCTCCAAAAAATGGCACTGTACCTATGACATCTTCAATACCTTTTAAATAGTCTTCTTCCTCTTTAGGACTTGCAACCATATAAAAGTATGAAGGGACTTTTTTAATTCCAGCATTAGTAATCGCTTCTCTTGCAATTTTTTTACCTATTTCTCTTGCATTACTACCGGCTGGACTTCCTGCTACCCCTACGATTAAGTCGTCGTCTGTAAAAGTCATCATACCCGCAAAAGAATCTCCAGATAATATTCCCTCTTTAACTACGATTCCACTACTAGAAGTGCATCCGATTAATGGTTTATTACCCATTATACTCCTAGCTCCATCTAATACTTTTTTTTGATCCATCATACAGCTCGTGAAGAGCATACCTAATTTAGCGTTTCCCACTTTACTCGCATTAGTAGCAGCTTCAGCGCCAGCTTTATATGCGTCGATATTGGTACTGTATCCCACTTTAGTTTTAAACATAATTAACTCCTTTCATCCAATGTTTAAAATTTGACCCCTTACTATAAAATCATTATAACACAAATTTAGTGCATACTGCTTAATTTTTGTGTTTCTTTACATAATGAAATATGAATTGCGCACACTAAGAATATGAATACGTTAATTTTATGTTTGGAAGTCTTTTTTGCTAGGTTGATGGATGTGAGTATTGGTTCGGTACGCACGATTTATTTAGTTAAACAAAAAAACTTTATCGCGTTTATTTTGGCATTCATAGAGATTACTATCTGGTTTTTAGTCGCTCAAAGGACGCTTACTTCGGAAGACACCAATATCTTTGTGATGCTGAGTTACGCAAGTGGCTATGCAACTGGTACATACGTAGGTGGTCTTATAAACAAGTACTTTGTAAAGGGAAATCTTACTTTACTCGTAATAACATATAACGACAATGCTAACTTGATAGAAGAACTCAAAAATTCTAAATATGGGGTGAGCAAAGTATCTATGGAAGGTGATAAGATAATGCTATTAATCGAGATTAAAAAGAAAAATTTACAGAAAGTTAAAAAACTCATTAAGAGTGTCGATAAAAATGCTTTTATCATCGTTAATGAGTCTTTGAATGTAGAAAATGGATATATAATGTAAGCTAAA
>CALVPA010000058.1 GCA_944350395.1 uncultured Bacilli bacterium | reverse complement strand
AACTCCCACGATATAATCACTACCCCCTCAAAGTAGCGCGTCTACCTATTCCGCCATCCTCACATGACATTTTTAATATACTATGAAATAGAATAAAATTCAAGTGTTAATCGATAACGCTTACCCCGATAATGTCTTTAAAATCTAAGTAATGTGTTCCTAAATAATCGATAGTTACACACATACGCTTGCCACTAGCGTGCACATAATAATATTTATCATTATATTTCCCTAAATATAAAGCAATATGCCCTCTAAAATGTAATAATTGCACTGCACTATCATTTTCTTTTATAAAATTTGATACTTTTAAAAATTTGATAATGTCTTTAGTATCTCTTGGAACAATTTTATTAAAAGTTTTTAGTACATTCCCTATAAAACTTGAGCAGTCTAATTTACATAAATCATCCCCTAAATAATATTTTATACCAATAAATTTAAGAGCTTCCTTTATAACGCTAGATTTATCAAATTTTAAGTATCCATAACTAAACTTATCTTTAGGTATAAATATTTTCCTTATTCCTCTATTAGTGATTAAATGTAAATAAGTTCTATCTTTGATAACAGAAAATTCAAATGTCGTACCAGCATCAAAAATATATTTTTTATATTTAAAAAAAGGTTCTATGATAGTTATAAAATTTGTTTTATAGATATTGCTTGTAAAATTTTCTTTATTTACATATAAGACATATTTTTCTTGAATCCATCCAGCATATAGTTTGCTTATGATATATACCCACTTTTTATCTAAACTTTTATGTATTACTAATACACTTGAATTTATCGGTAGTGCAGTCAAGTTAGTGCGATTAAAAACGTCTTCTTTAGATTTTTTAAATATCTTATTTGTAGGGAAACTCTTTATAATAGTTTTATTTAAAGTAATGGCATATTTAATTTTATTTTTTTCTTTAATATTAAAAATATTTAAATTATTTATTACAGCTTTTTTCTCTTTTGGATATGGTGGCAATTGATACTTTTTAATATAATTTAAAATGACAATTTTATTTAAAACTTCCGGATAATTTTCGATATCGTACAAAAAAATCACCTATTTATATTTATTCAAAATATAAGAACTCTTGATAAATTTTAATCAAATTTGTATTTGCTTAAATTTAACTAAAAAACAAATTCTCAGTTTTCTTTTATAAATTAATATAGTATAATAAAGCACGCAAATAGATAATTTTTGATTTATTTATATAAATAAACATAATTAATAAAAAGGAGAAGACTCAAAATGTTTGGATTAATTAGCACAAAAAATTTGTATTTAATAAAATTAGACATGGTAACAGATTATAAATATGTGAGTTCTATGGATGGTTGCTATTCTCTAGCAAATAATCCTAGATTTACTTTAGCTAAAAAAGATTGTCAATATTTTATAGATATTTTCACCGGCACTGAATATTCTAGCAGCATTAATGAAAGAAAGGAAACAATTGTTGAAGCAAGAAGTATAATTACTACTAGAAAATATATCACAGCCAAAGAAGCTGAATTTTTACTGCAAGAGTTGAATCCTACTTACTTAAATGCAAAGAGATTTATTATAAAACCTAGATAAATTATATTAATTTTTACTCAACATTTTAATCGCTTTAATTAACCATATATTACATTGATATCATAATTTTAGTCTCATTTTATAAAATCTTCTAATTTTTTTCTTTCATTTTTGTCAGTTAAAAAGAATAACCATTCTGTATTTAGTAAATTTTTAACATATTTTTTGTCGTTTAAAGCTAATATACTATCCACAATATATTTTTGATCTAACTCTTCCCAGAAATCATTACATGCCTCTAAGAAATCGGCCAATATAACAGCATCTTTATGTTTTATAAAATAGTTAATCAAAAACTTATGATTATAATTAACATAAATACTCGTTAAAAATATTATACAGTATAAATTGCCATCACTTATTAACTTATTGCAAAATTGAAAATGCTCAGTTTCAGTTAAATTAGTAACTAATGTATAATATGGACCATATTTATATTGATTTAATAATAATTGTTCTTTTTCTGTATATTTATTTGACATTTTAACCACTTCTTTTCAGCTTCTAATATTTTTTACTTTATTCATAATAACAAAAAAACTAGATGACATTTCTAGTTAATATTTGTACTCGAAAAGTACGAGTTTTTATCAAGATGGTGCTGAAAGAGGGAATCGAACCCCCAACCTGCTGATTACGATTCAGCTGCTCTGCCAATTGAGCCATTTCAGCAAAATTAGGTATAATGAATTTATAAATGCAAATTTATTATATCTTTTATATTTAATGAAATCAATATTAATTTAATTTCTTTTCTTCATTTTCAGTACCTATTAGGAATTTTTTACTCCTAAAAAGAGTTTCTAGAGAATCCACTAGTACACTTAGACTAGATGCATTATTTAATAGAGTTTGATCATCGTTTGTACTCAGTAATCTAAGCATTTTATCCACTCTATCTACATCTTCTTCTTCGATGCTTTTAAAGTTCAGTATAACTACATTTAAAAGTGTATCCGCTCTATCTAATAAACCGATTAACTCTTCGTTCTTCTTATCCCTTTTTAAACTATCTATTCTGTCTGCCAATTTTGATTCTTCAATAAACATTTTGTTTTTAATATTTAGATCTTCCATAAAAAACTCCTTTTCTAATTTCTTTAAAATTATTGCTTAATTACCGTGCCTCCCATCTTGCAAATATACCACATGGTAACACTATATTAGATTTTTCTACTTTTAGACCAATTTCATCTTTTTCGATTTTACCGTCAAACTTATCGTCTAACGTCATATGTAAAATATTTTCGAGGGAACTCATTGATAATCCTGTAGTATATGAGTTTATTAAAAACATTACTGGTTTATCAGATAAGAGATTAGAACAATCTAAAACTAAAGGGTATAAGTCTTTCTCTATATCCCAAACTTCGCCATTAGCACCTCTTCCAAAACTAGGTGGATCCATGATGATGATGTCGTATTTGTTTCCACGTCTAATTTCACGTTTAACAAATTTTTTGACGTCGTCTACAATAAATCTTATCTCTTTATCTTCCAAATGTGATGATTTGACATTTTCCTTTGCCCAATCTACCATTCCTCTAGAAGAATCGACATGTACTACACTTGCTCCTGCATTTAGAGCTGCGATTGAAGCTCCTCCAGTATATGCAAAGAGATTTAACACTTTTAAAGGTCTGTTTGCTCGTTTTATTTTATCCATTAAAATATTCCAATTATATGCCTGTTCAGGAAACAATCCGGTATGCTTAAATCCCATTAATTTTAAATTAAACGTCAAATCTCTATAGTGAATTTGCCAAGACTCTCCGATAATCTTATTTTTTTGCCAAGTTCCTCCACCCTTATTGCTTCTGTTATAAACTGCATATGATTTAGACCAATCACAGTTAGTAACGCTTGGCCAAATTACTTCTGGATCTGGTCTATCTAATATGATTCCGTTCCATGACTCTAATTTTCTACCATCTTTTAAATCTAAAATTTTATATTCGCTGAAATCATCTACTACTACCATTGATGACACCTCTCACTTCGATTATTATCTCTAAAACAATTATATCATACTTTAACTCATTATATAAAAAAAATTGGCAAAATTACCAATTTTATTATTTTATAAATATTTTTGAATCTTTTTATATTCTCCATTATCTAATTTAGTTTCAGATAATTCTTTAAACAGTTCTTTTTGATATCTATCCAATTTTTCCGGTATGACGACGTCTATTATAACATACATATCCCCTCTTGTAAAACTATTAGAACCTGGTATTCCTTTTCCTTTTAATTTTAGCTTATCTCCATTTTGAGTGCCGCTAGAAATATCTAATATTACACTTCCACTTATAGTAGGAATCTCTTTTTTGCATCCGAGTACCGCTTCTGTAATAGTAAGAGGGAGTTCTAAGTATATATCGTTTCCTTCTCTTTCAAAAATCGGATGATTTTCCACTTTAAATTCTATGTACACGTCCCCGTTAGGGCCACCGTTCAAGCCTGCTCCACCTTTTCCTGAAAGTCTAATTCTCTCTCCTGATTGCACTCCAGATGGAATTTCTACAGATAACGTTTTGTTAACTTTGATTTGTTTCTTACCTTTACATTTTGGACATATCTTTTCAAAAGTCTTACCAGTTCCTCCACAGTCAGGACAACTAGATTCGGTCTGCATGACACCGAGTATCGTTCTTGTCTGTGTTAAAACTCTACCTCGACCATTACAAGTTTTACAAGTCTTAGGATT
>CALVPA010000057.1 GCA_944350395.1 uncultured Bacilli bacterium | reverse complement strand
GGTTTTCCTATCGATTCGTAGGTTTTTCTTCCCATGACTACAGTATGATCAGTCGTAACCTCTTTAAAATATTTTAAATCTCCCTTTAGGTGCCAAAGTAGACCATTATCTTTGCCGAGCTCTCTATTTTTACCAATAGCAGCGATTAAACTTATCATTTCTTATTGAGAGATAGGGAATTTGATACTTCCCATATGCTCGTACCCTTCTAGTTTGATATCCTTTAGTTCCGCACTATTATCGAATGCATAAAAATCCTTTATCTCTGGATTTATCCATAGAGTTGGTGCTTTCAAGTCTCCCTTTTCATTAAACCTCTTAATCTGTTCTTTTATTCCATCGATTTGGTTTACGTAGATATGTGCATCTTTTATGCTCCAATTTAAAGTTCCTGCTTCTAAACCGGTTACTTGGGCAATGAGTTTTAACAAAACTGCATACTGTGTGACATTAAACGGTAAACCGAGTGGTACATCACAACTTCTTTGGTGTACCCAGAGATTTAACTTTCCGTCTGTGACATCCCATTCAGTGCTCCAAACACACGAAGGAAGAACTGCAGTTGGCACATAGTCATCTTGCCATAAACTCATGACCATTCTTCTATCAGTAGGATTATTCTTAATCGTGTCTATTAGTTTATCGATAAATCCGAATTTTTTAACTATGTAGCCATAAGCGGTACCGATGGTGTGTGCCCATTCTTTTCCAAACTCCTTTGTAACTTCTGTCTTTACTAATTTTCCTGTTCCATCTGGCATCATCTGAGTCGCATGCCAGAATCCTTCTTCATCTATTTCCCATTCGTTCCAAATTTTTACATTTCTCTCTTGAAGCCATCTAACATCATTTGATTGAGCTTGATAAATCCAAAGCATCTCTATAACTGCTTGTCTTATAAACAATTGTTTCGTAGTAAGTATTGGAAATTCTTCTCCTACATTTAATTCGAAATGATAAGCTGGTATTTTAATCGTATTTGTACCAGTCCTATTCTCTACTTCAAATCCTTTTTTTAATATTTTTTTACATAATTTGATATATTCTTTATCCCATTTACTCATACTTCTATCTCCTTTTAATAATTTAATGGATATTTTTTGGTTAGTTCTAATACTCTATTTTTTAGTTCATCTTGAATGTCTCCGTTATCTGGATTTTTAAGACATGTACTTATAATTTTACCTATCTCTTTGAAATCTTCTTCTTTTAATCCCCTAGTAGTCATCGCAGGAGTGCCGAGCCTAATACCACTTGTTACAAATGGCTTTTCGGTATCGAAAGGTATAGTGTTTTTATTGACAGTTATGTGTATAGAATCTAATAGTTTTTCTGCCTCTTTTCCAGTCATTTTAACAGAGCTCATGACGTCCACTAACATTAAGTGATTGTCCGTTCCCCCAGAAACTATTCTAAATCCCTCCTCGATTAAAGACTCGCATAGAGCGTGTGCATTTTTGATGATCTGTTTTTGGTACTCTACAAAACTAGGATCCAGCGCTTCATAAAAACACTCTGCTTTAGCGGCAATGACGTGCATTAAAGGGCCACCTTGTACACCTGGGAATACTGTCTTATCTATTTTCTTTGCTATTTCTTCATCATTGGTTAATATCATGCCACCTCTTGGACCTCTTAGTGTCTTATGAGTAGTTGTAGTTACGACGTCTGCATAGGGAACTGGCGATGGATGAAGACCCGCTGCTACAAGACCTGCAATGTGGGCCATATCTACCATGAGATATGCTCCTACTTCATCAGCTATGCTTCTAAATTTTTCAAAATCTATTACTCTAGAATAGGCGCTGGCACCTGCAATTATCATCTTTGGCTTTAACTCTTTTGCCTTTCTTCTAATCTCTTCATAATCTATCATTTCTGTGTTTCTATCGACACTGTAATCAATTATTTCATAGTCTATACCACTAAAAGACATCGGATGTCCATGAGTTAGGTGTCCACCATGGGAAAGGTTCATTCCCATAACTAAATCGCCTGGCTTTAAAAGTGCCCTGTAGACTACCATATTGGCACTAGATCCAGAATGAGGCTGAACATTTGCAAATTTAGCACCGAATAATTTTTTAGCATATTCTATTGCTTTTTTCTCGAATATATCTACGTACTCACATCCTCCATAATATCTCTTATCTGGGTATCCTTCTGCATATTTATTAGTGAGAATACTTCCTTGAAGCTCTAATACATCTTTTGATACGTAGTTTTCGCTTGCAATAAGTTCTATATTTTCATTTTGTCTCTTCGTCTCTTTTTCTAAAGCATCTTTAAGTATTTTATCCATTATTTACTTCCTCATTTCTTTTCATATATATCAAATTATCGATGATCATCGCTATAGTCATCGGACCAACTCCCCCAGGTACTGGTGTTAAAAATTTTGCTTTTTCTTTCACATCTTCGAAATCAAAGTCACCACACAATACTCCGTTGTCTCTATTTATTCCAACGTCAATTCCAATAAAATCATTTTTTACCATGTCAGAATTAATGATCTTAGCTTTTCCAGTTGCACTTATCACGATGTCCGCATCTTTAGTAAAATCTTTTAAATTTTCTGTCTTCGAGTGGCATAGCGTGCAAGTAGCATCTCTATTAGTCAAAGCTAAAGCAAGCGGTTTACCCACTATTTCGCTTCTACCTACTATGACAATGCGGGCACCCTTTAAATTTATTTCATTGTGTTCCAATAATTTGATTATTCCTTTAACAGTGCAGGGAATAATTTTTTCACTCCCACTATAGAGTGCTTTTACATTCTCACTAGTAAAGCCATCGACATCTTTATTTGGTAAAATAATATTTGCACATTTATCAAAATTTATACCATTTGGAACAGGACTTTGAAGGATAATTCCAGTAATCGTTTCATCTGTATTCAATTTTTCTATGAGTTTTATTACTTCGTTTTCACTCGTATTTTCATCTAAACTATATAAGTTTACTTTTATGCCCACTTTTTCACAAAATTTTATTTTATTTCTGACATATATTTTACTCGCATCATTACTTCCTACTAATATAATCGCTAAGGTTATATCTAAACCATTCTCTTTTATCTCTTTTTCATATTTTTCTAACAGTTCATCTCTATACTTTTTTCCATCAATAATAATCATAATTTTATTCTCCTATCGTATCGAACAGTGTATAGCTGTGATTTATACCTAAGTGTTCATATGATTTCTCAGTTGCTATTCTGCCACTTCGAGTTCTTTTGATAAATCCCTCTTGCAGTAAGAAAGGTTCTACGACATCTTCTATAGTCGTAACTTCTTCTCCGATGCTAGTTGCAATAGTCTCTAAGCCTACTGGTCCTCCATTAAATTTTTTGATGAGACTAGTTAAATACTCTATATCGATTTCATCTAGTCCATACTCGTCTACTTTTAGTCTATCAAGAGCACTTTTAGTTACGTCTATGTCGATTTTATCGAGCCCAGCGACTATAGCAAAATCCCTAACTCTCTTATATAATCTGTTTGCGATACGCGGAGTTTTTCTGCTACGCTTAGCTAGTTCGATTGCAGCATCATCGTTTATTCCTACACCGATTATTTTACTCGTTCTTTTAACTATGTCGGCAAGTTCTTCTGTCGTATAATAGTTTAACTTACATACTATGCCGAACCTGTCTCTTAAAGGACTAGATAAATCTCCGCTTCTCGTCGTAGCACCTACTAAAGTAAAAGGTGGTAAGTTGATTTTAATGCTCTTAGTATTACCTTCTGATCCGATTATGATATCGAGTTGAAAGTCCTCCATTGCAGGATAAAGTATTTCTTCGACAATTCTAGGCATTCTGTGTATCTCATCTATAAATAAAACGTCGCCAGGTTCGAGTGTAGAAAGAATGGCAGCCAAATCGCCGCTCTTTTCAATAGATGGACCACTCGCTGTTTTGATGTTTACTCCGAGTTCATTAGCGATTATGTGCGCAAGTGTCGTCTTACCTAAACCAGGAGGGCCATATAACAAGACGTGATCCAACGATTCATCTCTCATCTTAGCAGCTTCTATGAAAACGCGTACATTTTCTTTTACATCGGACTGTCCTATGTAATCGTCTAACCTTTGAGGTCTTATATTGCTTTCGAATTCATCGCCAGTAATATTATTAGAATCTAATATGTTTTCTTTTTCGACCATATAAACCTCCTATTTGAGTAGCATCTTGAGTGCATCTTTGACCTGATCTTCGATAGACTTTTCTTTATCGATATTAGGGATAATTCTATTTATATCGACACTCTTATAACCGAGACTCTCTAAAACACTTATTAATTCGAATGAGTCAGTCTTAGAAGAAGTGCTCACATCGATAGAGCCAAGTTTGCCTTTTAAATCTAAGACGATCTGTCTAGCAAGTTTCTCCCCAACTTTTGGGAATTTCTTGAGATATAAAACGTTTTCTCTTTCGATAGCATCTACTATACCTGAAACAGATCCGGCAGCAAAAAAACCTATACCAACTTTAGGGCCTAATCCTTTTACACCTAAAAGTTTTAAAAATAAATCTCTTTCTTCTTTAGATTTAAAGCCGTAAAGTGTATTTTCATCTTCTCTAATCTGATTATATAGATAAACTGTTTCGTCAGTTCCTTCTTCAAAACTGTATGGATTAGCGACATAAACCGTGTAACCGATACCACCATTTTCTATTACGATCATATTACTTTCGATAATAGTGACTTTACCTTTTATATAGTTAAACATACCATTACCTCCTATAGATAATTATACTAAAAATAAAATATAAAAAAAAGACTTAAAAAGACAAATCAAGACAAAATAAAAAGCCACTGTTGTGACTAATCATCTAACTTTAATTCATCGATGTCTTCAACTGTCTGCATTCCAGTTTGTACGATAGCTCTAAGGCGTCTTTTAAAGACTACCATATTGCGTCTTAACTGTTCTGCACGCATCTCTGTTCTTTCAGCATCTAAAAGGGCATCGTTAACTATACGCGATGCATTTCTCTTCGCATCATCGATAATCATCTTTGCTTCATTTCTTGCCATCTGGGTGATTTGAGAATTAGTTTCACTAGAATAGATACTCGCTCTTCCTATACTACTTTCCATTTCTTTATATTTTTTAAGTTCTAAATTTAAAGACTGTATCTCTTCATCTTTCTTTTTAAGTTTGTCTAACATCGAAGTATATTCACGAGTCATCTCATCGACAAAGTTATTAACTTCCTTAATGTTATAACCTCTAAAAGAACTATTAAACTTTTCCATAGTTCATCACCCTTCAGATTCATGCCTTACCAGTCTATATCTTCGTCGTTCTTACCCTTAGATTTTTCATCATCGTCGGTTTCAGTTATCTTACCTTGAACACTTACATTTTTAGGTGTACAAAGATATATACCCGGCCCTATTTTCTGTAAATCGCCGCCTATAGCATACAGTGTTCCTGTCAAAAAGTCAATTATTCTTTTGGCTTGAGCAGCAGTAACACGTTTTAAGTTGACAACTACAGTATTCTTAGATTTCAAATGATCGGCGATCGTCTGACTCTCTGAATATGCGCGAGGTTCAACTAGAATCATCTGATTGCTACATTCCTTATTAGATTTATCTTTTCCATTATCTAAAGTGAAGTAGCCTTCTTCATCTACAGTTTCTGCATCGTCGTCATCGCCTAACATTTTTTTAAGTTTATCAAATGCCATAACATTCACTCTCCTAGTTTATTTTTTATTTTACTTTTCCATTTTATCATACTTATACTTTTTTTACTAGAGATTTTTGTATCTATATCACAATAATTTTACTAAAGTTTTTATCTCGACTATAGTTATACCATCGTTAAAGTTGTATAGATAAAATTTAGATACCTTATCATTTTTTTTGAGATAATGGTGAATTTCATCTTTTAATATGTGAGAAGTTCTTCCGTGTATAATTGCTATTTTTAAATGCCCCATCTTGTAGTGCATATTTATAAAGTCTCCGACTACAAATGTTACAGTATCTTTAGTTTCACCGTGAACATCTAGAGTTGGAAGTATCTTTAAAAATGGATCGATAAATTTTTTATCTAAACTTCTAGGCTTCATTTAGTATTCCTCCGTTAAATAATAGAAAACTGAAATGTATTTTGATTTCTTACCTATTTCTACAAAAATGGGGTTCTATATCGAAATAGCCCCCATAAAACCAAATTAACATTTTTCTTACTTAAATATAACAAAAATAATATTTTGTGTCAAACTGTTAAAATGCCTATATAATTATTCATTATTCATTATTCATTATTTATTTGTATATTTTTTTTCATCTAGCATTTTCTTCTTTAACTTGTCTATATCTACAAAGAACAAATTAATACCTTGCTTTTTTAAAGCCAATAAAGAATTAAAATTTTCTAATATTTCATCTTTCAAATTATCCGCTACTCTAACGGGAGCGCCATTGATTGTATGAGGATGATCTATATATTTTTCTAATGTTGGGAAAGCATTTTGTAAAAGTATAACTGCTTTTTTACTTGCGATTTCACTTATCATTATAGATTTACAACTTCCGTATTTTTTAATTTTTTTATCGATTATAGTTTGGTATTTAGATACTTTACTACTTAATGGTATGAACCACAATATATCTTTATCTTTAATAGTAAAATATGTTGGTCTAGATCGACCATTTTCATGATTTATCATTAACCCATCATCATTGATTTTATCAAAAAACTCATCTTTAATATGATATATATATCCTGTTTGTACTTGCAATGTAATCAACTCCTAAATAAATATTAACATAAATAAAAAGAAAACTCTATCAATTAAGATAGAATTTTCATACATTGTCGACCGAGATCATTTATAACTCGCACCACTCGGAAGCGACTAACATTTCGCGATTGGAATCATTTATAACCCGCACCATCCATAAGCGGCTAACATTTTCTACTATTACATTTTCTCAATGCAATAATAATATACTATTTATTTCTAAAAATGTCAATAAGTATACATGTTATTATATTCAATTTGCGAAGAAATATTATCTTTTTTAATAGTCATTATTGTTTTTTAATTCATCTCTCGCTTTAATTTATTTTATTTCTGATTACGTATAGACGCTTGAGCACTTATGAGCCTTGCACTAGGCACTCTGTATGGAGAACAAGAGACATAATCTAGACCGATTTCAGCACAGAATTTAATAGAACTTTCTTCTCCTCCGTGTTCGCCACATATACCCATTTCGATATCTCTAGAAATACTGTCTTTAGCCATCTTCATAAGTTTACCTACACCATTCGTATCGAGAGCTGAGAATGGGTCGAAATCGTATACCTTTTTTTCATAATATACATCTAAGAATTTACCAGCATCATCTCTAGATAATCCGAACGTAAGTTGTGTCAAATCGTTAGTTCCAAATGAATAGAATTCAGCTACTTTGCTAATTTCACTACTCAAAAGTGCTGCTCTAGGAGTTTCTATCATCGTACCCACTTTATATTCAACTTCGCATTCAAGTTCATTCATCACTTTTTTAGCAGTGTCGTCGATCAGTGATTTAATGTACTCAAATTCTTTTAAATCAGTAGTTAGCGGTACCATCATTTCGATGTGTGGTTCTAATCCCTCTTTTTTGACTGTAATTGCAGATTTAATGAGTGCTTCAGTTTGCATTATACTTATCTCTGGATATTTTACTCCTAAACGGCATCCTCTAAATCCCATCATAGGGTTGACTTCTCTTAACTCCTCTATTCTGCTATCTATGACTGATAAATCTATTCCTAGAGCTTCAGCACAAGATAGTTTTTCTTTTTCTTCTTTAGGTAAGAATTCGTGAAGAGGTGGATCTAGATATCTTACGATAACTGGATATGGGCTCATCTCTCTTAAAATGCTTGTAAAATCTTCTTCTTGATATCTTTCGAGTTTGTCTAGAGCTTCTTTTCTTTCTTTTTCGTTTGCAGAGAGAATCATTCTTCTCATGTTAAGTATTCTCTCTTCGTTAAAGAACATATGCTCTGTTCTAACAAGACCGATACCTTTTGCTCCAAAATTTTTAGCGAGTTTAGCGGATTCTTTCGTATCGGCATTTGCTCTTACACTTATTCCTTCATATTTAGTTATCATAGATAAAATTTTATCAAAACTCTCAGTATTTTCGCTACTCTTAGCAAGAGCAATTTTACCTTCATAAACGTTTCCGGTAGAGCCATCAATCGATATGTAATCGTTTTTAGTAAATACTTTTCCAGCAACTGTCATAGTTTCAGCTTCTTCATCTATTTCGATAGCACTAGCTCCACATACAGCACATTCCCCAAAGCCTCTTGCAACGACCGCAGCATGACTCGTTAGACCTCCATTTCTCGTGAGAATTCCGTTTGCGTAAATCATGCCATCGATGTCTTCTGGACTCGTCTCATTTCTAACTAATATAGAGTCGCTGTCTTTGAGTTTCTTAGTTTCTTCACTTTTAAATACTAGATGTCCGACGGCAACGCCAGGACTAGCTGCTAAACCAGTAG
>CALVPA010000056.1 GCA_944350395.1 uncultured Bacilli bacterium | reverse complement strand
ATTTTTTGTTCCATTTGGTCTTGACATGTTATACATCTCCTTTAAATTTATTTTTACATAGAAAAAGTAGACATCTAACTTTTTAGTTATTGTCTACTTTTATTATACCACTTCATAATTTCTGACTTTTATTTTTTATACTTAACCATATACTTTTTAATTTCATCTAATACTTCATCTAATGAATAATCGGTCGTATTTAAAGTAATACAGACTATCTCATGTCCCATTTTTTTATTAGAATTAATAAAAAATTTTTTAAAAAAAGATAAATTATTTAAATATTTTTCTTCGTTTTTAATTTTTAATTCTATAAATCTATTGTTTAAAACTTCTCCTATATACGCACTTTCTATTTCTCCCCATGGTATAAATCCTAGCGATATTGCAGATGAATTATCTGTAATTCCTTTAGAGTTTACAATTAGCATCTCATTTTTGTTAAAAATTCTCTTACAAAAAAATATAAATGCGTATCCAAAAAATAATAATCCAATAAAAGCAATTGTTTTCATAAAAATTTCCATGGTTGCGTCCATATCAAATTTTACAAATAGACATATGGCAGCACCTACAAACAAAATAAGTGACATCAAACTGTATTTAATATTTCCTGCTTTGCTATAGTAAACGATAAATTCTTCCTTTTTCAATTTATAACACCTCTAAGTTTTATGACATAATAAATAAAATAAAAACTAGATATAATCTAGTCAATTACATAAATGGTAGCGGCGGAGAGGGTCGAACTCCCGACCTACCGGGTATGAACCGGTCGCTCTAGCCAACTGAGCTACACCGCCATAAATGTAAATATAATATAACAAATTTTATTTACATTTTCAAGTGTTTTTAGCAAAAATAAATATAGTCTATGAATATTTATTATTTCATAAAAAATATAAGATATATGAGAAAGGCGATAAATATTATAGAACAAATTATACCATTTATTCTATCGTTCTTAGAACTCTTATTCTCTATTCCAAGAGCCATACTCATTAGTAGACCTCCGATTAGTCCCCCTATATGAGCGGCATTATCGATATTTGGAATTAAAAATCCCAACATTAAGTTTAAAATTATGAGAGGTACAATCTGAGTTTTAAGCGCACTATCTAGATATAATCTATAGTGGTAACCAAAATACAGTAGTGTTCCCATCAAACCAAAGATAGCTCCACTTGCACCTAATGACCAGTGCACACCCATTGCGCAAGATAATAAACTACCTGTTATAGCACTAAATAAATATACTATCAGATATTTTGTTTTTCCTAAGTATGTCTCGACTTGAGTACCAATTATATATAATGCGTACATATTCATTAGTAAATGAAAAATGTTCTCGTGTAAAAATGCTGATGTAATTAACCTATACACTTCTCCCATCTGAACATATGAACGGTGTAATGCAAATGCAGTATATATGTCATATTTGCCAGATAATGTACCAATTATTCCAATTATATAAATTATTATATTTATTGCTATAAGCGCATAAGTAAAATTGATATTTTTCTTACTGAACACTTTTTCAAATTCTTTATTATCTTTTTCGGTCTTTTGATTTATATCGTTAGTAACATTAATTAAAAATTCTATTCCATCTTGTTCATCTAAAAGATTTTCTTTTAAATCTGGATAAAGACTATTTATTTCTTTAGACTTTTTGATGCCTTTATCCATATCTACGAGGACACAGTCAATTTTGTTATCTCCCTTTAAATTGACATTGTTTCCAACATCGACAAGTATATTTAAAGTTTTAATACTAAAACTCAAAGTTTTCTTTTTAACCTGTTTTACAATATTTTTAATTTTAAATAAATCGAATTTCAACTGTTCGTCATTATGTATATGATTTGTATTGATTCTAATTATTCTGTAAGGGGCATCGATGTTCTCAAGCCACAGTTCGTTTTGTACGCCTCGTACTACGATTGGCGTATAATTTTCGACCGTAATGAAATAATGAGCTAATTGCATCATTATCTGATCTTTCTTATTTACCGTCGCCGTATTATGCATAATACACCTCTTCTCTTTTCACAAATATATTCTATAATAATTTTTAAAACTTGTAAAGGCAAGCATTTTTTTAAATAAAAAAAGAGAGGAATCTCTTATTTTTCATCACTAGTAGTTTCCCCCATTGGGATAGCTTCTTTATTCTTGTAATATCCACAGTTAGTGCAAACTCTATGAGGTTTTAAAGGGGCACCACAATTTGGACAAGTAGTAATACTTGGAATAGTTTTCTTTAAATGTGTACGACGCATTCTCTTTTTTGTCTTACTAGTTCTTCTAAATGGAACTGCCATAGTTTCACTCCTCCCTAATTATTTTAGTCTTCTATGCTGACTACTTCCCAGCCTTCGCCACTATTACATTCGAACTTATCTTTTGAGTTGACGGCACGAATGGGAATTTCCAGTAATATATTTTCCCATATTATTGGCAAAATATCAAGTGTGTTTGAACTATTTTTGTAATTTTCAACTAAATTTTCGATAAAATCTTCGTAATTTATATCTAGTGGTAATACTACGTCACTACTATTTATAGCACTTTTTAATATCGCTTTACCTGTAATATGCAAATTTATCTCATACTCTGAAGTAGAATTATCGATGATATAACCGTTAACTCTTATATCTTTTAAATCTCTAATATTCTCATTTTTAAATTTACTCATATCTGGCGTTATATCAAAGTCTACTCTTCCTTTGGTGTTCAGGGTTATCAGGTTTATGTTCACTGTAATCACTCTCCAACTTCTTACTTAAAATATCATACAATATTTTAAATAATTCGTCAAACACATCATAATTTTTCATATCACTAGTTATATTTATACTGAGATAATTTGGTAAATTATTAGTAGTTGCATCGTAACTATAATCTACGACCGAAAAATAGATTTCTGCTTCTTTGTCGATTTCTATGCCTACTTCTAATCCAACATTATCTTTTGGATCATAAAATTGAAATATTGTGCTTTCTTTAAAAATATCTTTTAGTTTATATAATAGTCCTCTTCTATTTAAATCAAGAATAATCGAGACAGTTGTGTCTAAATCATTTTCTAAGTTGCAAAAAAACTCTACTAAATAATAAGAGTTTTTTTTAATGATAGTTAATTTAGCACCTTTTCCCTCTAATTCAATTACATTTTTATTTATTAAATCGTTTATATCGATTAGATTTTCCGTTATTTTTCTCATATATTACACTTGTTTTTTTGTTCTTTAATATAACTTTTAAATTCATCCATACTTACAGTAATTGTCTCTTGGCTTCCAAATAATCTGTAACTTATAGTATTGTTTTCCATTTCTTTATCACCTAGAACTACTGTAACAGGTATCTTTTTAGTCTGACATTCTCTCATCTTATAAGAAAGTTTTTCATCTCTGTCGTCTAACTTAACTCTATATTCTAGATCGTCTAATTCTTTATATATCTTTTTCGC
The DNA here is from genome assembly GCA_944350395.1 of uncultured Bacilli bacterium. GTDB lineage: Bacteria > Bacillota_I > Bacilli_A > RF39 > UBA660 > RUG11867. Next base: position 9,278 of record CALVPA010000056.1, on the reverse strand, counting down.
ATAATCTAAATGAACTTCATTATTTACAGGTATTATATTTATTTCTACTGGTGCAAGCCAGAATGGGAATGCACCGGCATAGTGTTCTATAAGTATTCCTATAAATCTTTCGATTGAGCCGTATATTACGCGGTGAAGCATAACTGGTCTTTTCTTTGAGCCGTCTTTGTCGACATAAGTTAAATCGAATCTTTCAGGCAAATTCATGTCTAATTGAATAGTACCGCATTGCCATACTCTACCTAATGAATCTTTAATGTGGAAATCGAGTTTAGGTCCATAGAATGCACCGTCACCTGGATTTATTTTGCAAGTATGACCAGATTTAAGACAAGCATCCTCTAGTGCTTTTTCAGATCTATTCCAAATCTCTAAACTTCCAATATATTTTTCTTCTGGTCTTGTAGATAATTCGATATCATAAGTAAGGCCGAATACCTTATACATTCTATCTATAAAATTGATAAGTCTAATTACTTCTTCTTCGATCTGATCTTCTCTCATGAAGATATGCGCATCATCTTGAGTAAATGTTCTAACTCTAAATAAACCGTTTAATGCTCCACTAGCTTCGTGTCTATGTACTTGGCCTAATTCACCAACTCTAAGCGGTAAATCTTTATATGAATGTAGTGAGTTTTTGTAAACTAACATGCCACCTGGACAGTTCATTGGTTTAATAGCGTAAGTCTTATCGTCAATTTCACTCGTATACATATTTTCTCTATAGTTATACCAATGTCCTGATAATTCCCACAATTCTTTGTTTAGCATAATAGGAGTTTTAATGAATTCGTAACCTTCTTTTTTGTGTTCTCTATACCAGAAGTTCTCTAATTCATTTCTTATAATCATTCCATTATTTAAGAAGAATGGAAAACCGGGACCATATTCGCTTATCATAAATATATCTAATTCTTTACCGAGCTTTTTGTGATCTCTCTTTTTGGCTTCCTCTAAAAAGTCTAAATGTTCTTTTAGTTCTTCTTCTGTTTTAAAACATACACCATAAATTCTTTGAAACATTTTATTATTAGAATCGCCTTTCCAATAGGCACCACTAACTTTTAATAATTTAAAATATTTTAATTCTTTAACGCTATCTACATGAGGTCCACGACAAAGATCAGTAAAATCGCCTTGCGTATAAATACTAATGACATTGTTTTCGTCCATATTTTCGATTAAATCTAGTTTATATTTATCATCTTTAAACATATCTAAAGCTTCTTCTTTAGATATCTCGTGTCTTACAATTTTTTTACCATCCTTAGCGATTTTTTTCATCTCTTTTTCGATAGTTTGTAAATCTTCTTCTTTTATTACTGTATCTCCTAAATCGATATCGTAATAAAATCCTTCATTTACAACAGGTCCTACCCAAAATTTTGCTTGTGGATATAGATGCTTTACTGCCTGTGCTAAAAGATGCGCACAGCTGTGATTTAAAATGTTTAAATCTTTTTCCTCTTTAAAATTTCTCATAATCTTCCTTCTTTCAATAAAAAAAGGACGATACCAAAGGAGTGCATAGCACGGTACCATCCTTAATTTCTCTCATAAACTTTTAACGCAAGTCAGACGTGACCGATTAAGGCCCTCTAGAAAGTAGTAACGACATATTTACTAGATTGACTTACACCAACCGTCAACTCTCTTTGCTAGATCGACATGCGTCTCGTCTTTCATCAAAAATTTATAAACCGATTTTAACACTATTTTATTCATTTTTCAAGAGTTTATTTATATTTATTTAACATTTACTGAATTTTTCTTCATTCATTATATAATGTTTAAGTAAAAGCACATATAATTCTATATCTGAGTCGGATAATTCTACTGCACCTTTTCTCTCATTAACTCTTATAAGTTGTCTAGTAATATACGCATGATGTGGATAATTTTCATCCAACTTATTTGCAAACTCTAATAAAATACTGTCGGTAATAAAACTATATTTAGATAATTCTTTAAGGATTATCTCTAATATTTCATCTCTTTGATTTGACTCTTGTGTTATTTCATGTATCTTTCTATATAATTTTATAATATCTTCTGTTTTATATCTCATTTTATCATATCCTTTAACGAATAGAGTATATCCAATGCTTCTTTTGGCGTAATATCGTCTACATCGATATTTTCTATATATTTATCTACTTTACTTTTTTCTGTTTCACTAAAATCGAATGATATTTGAGTTTTAATCGGTTCATTTTTAATACCTTCATAAGATTTTAGTATTTCATCAGCTCTTTTTATCACTTCACTTGGCATTCCAGATAGTTTTGCAACATGTATACCATAGCTCTTATCAACTGGTCCTTCTTCTACTTTATGCAAGAAAGTGATACTTCCGTTTTCTTCTTTGGCACTTACATGTACATTATTAATAGTATTATAGTGTTCAGATAGATCGGTTAATTCGTGATAATGCGTAGAAAACAGTGTTTTACACTTTATATTCTCGCATATGTACTCTAAAATTGCTCTTGCGATGGACATTCCGTCGTATGTCGCAGTTCCTCTTCCTAGTTCATCGAACAATATTAAACTATTTATAGTAGCATTTGAAAGGGCATTATTAGCTTCTTTCATCTCGATCATAAATGTACTTTCACCGCTCACTAAGTCATCAGAAGCACCTATTCTCGTAAATATCTTGTCAAATAAAGGTAAAGTTGCCGACTTAGCCGGTACAAATGAGCCCATTTGAGCAAGTATCACGATTATCGCAAATTCCCTCATGTAAGTACTTTTACCGCTCATGTTAGGACCCGTTATGAGAAGCGTAGATGTATCCTTGTCCATCACTATATCGTTTGGAACGTACTCATTAGAACTTACATGTTCGACAACTGGATGTCTACCTTCCACAATATTTACATCCATATTGTCATTTAGTACTGGACGAACTAGTTTTAAGTCTTCACTAGAGACAGATAGACTGTATAATGCATCGATCTCACTTATTAAACCTGCCATGCTATTTAACTCGTGTATTTTTTCTTTTACGCGTGATCTAATCTCTACAAAAAGTTCGTATTCCAGTTCTACGATTCTCTCTTCTGCATTTAAGATGAGGTTTTCTTTCTCTTTTAATTCTGGACTTATATATCTTTCGGCATTTACAAGCGTCTGCTTTCTTTCCCAACCTAAGCTAGGATCTATTTTATCGATATTGCTTTTAGTGACTTCGATATAATAGCCAAATACTTTATTGTATCCTACTTTTAAATTGTTTATTCCAGTCTTTTCTTGGGCATCTTTCTCTATTGAACTTATAAAACTCTTGCCACCACTTCTTATAGCTTTTAATTCGTCCAATTCTTCACTGTATCCGTCTTTAATCAAATACCCATCTTTTAATGTAATCGGTGCATCTAACGAAATAGCTTTATCTATGAGTTCGTGTAAATCAGTAAATGTTTCTATTTCGTAATCCCAACCGAGTTCACTTACGATAGCCTTAATATCGGGAAGTACCTTCAGAGAATTATCCAATTGCAATAAGTCTCTTGCATTAGCGCTACTGCATGCTACTTTACCGCAAAGCCTTTCTATATCATAAATCTCATATAAGTCTTTCGCAAGCTCACTTCTCAATATAAAGTTTTCGTTTAATTCAGTAATTTTATCATATCTGGACTCTATCATTTCTCTATTTCTAAGAGGCTTTAACATCCAAGATTTTAATTTTCTAGAGCCCATGCTCGTCTTACATTTATCGATTAGCCATATAAGCGAATTCTGTCTTTCTTTAAGTCTTAAAGTCTCGAATAACTCTAAATTTCTTACTGTGTGGACGTCCATACTCAAATATTCTTCATTATCTAAAATGCTTACTTTATCGAAATGGCTTATATCTTTTAATTCTCTAACTTTTAAATAATAGAGAATGTGCCTAACTCCCTTTTCTAACTTCGGATCGTTTATGGATTCTACTAATTTCAAATCTCCATCCAATACTTCATCTATCAAAGTTATATCTAAATTATAGTTGTTTCTTAACAAGTTTATTAACTCTATATCGAAATCTGTATTCAAGATTAATTCTTTAAATCCATTGTTCAAAACTATGTTTAAAAGTTTATCTCTACTCTTCTCTATAGAGGTCGTATTTAACTCACCCGTGGATATATCCGCATAAGTTACGACATACGAATTTGGGTACTCGAGTATACTTCCTAAGTAGTTAAAATCTTTATTGTCCAAAAACTCTAAGTCGGTCATAGTGCCTTTACTTATGACTTCGGTAACTTCTCTTTTTACCATGCCTTTTGCGTATTTAGGGTCTTCCATCTGTTCACAAATTGCAACTTTATAACCTTTATTAAGAGCTTCTTGCACATAAGTTTTAATCGAATGATGTGGTGCACCACACATAGGTACCCTCTCAGAGAGGCCTGCATTTTTACCAGTTAATGTAAGTCCTAATTCTCTACTTGCAATCTCAGCGTCTTCAAAGAAAAGTTCGTAAAAATCTCCCAATCTATAGAAAAGCAAAATGTCCATATAGTTTTTCTTTATGTCGTAGTACTGCTTCATCATTGGACTTAAGTTTTCATAATTTACATCCGTAATCTTCATAGTAAAACCTCGCCAGAATATTATAATACAAAAACTTATTTATTAAAAGAAAAAGTTATGCTCAATAAAAGCACAACTTAGTCATAACAAAGTATTATTGAAAATGTATTATACTTTAATACAAACTTTTAATTTTTATTAGTAGATAATATTTAATATAACAAGTGAATAGTATTTTAATAATTATTCTACTGTATAAGGGTCTACCATTGTACCTGTTCCTGTTAAAGTTTGACAATAGTCAGCACTCAGATTAATAACAGGCGCGGCCCCGTAAGTATTACTGATACTGTTGTAGCTTAATTCCCCAACATTACGAACAGAGAAAACATTAGCATAACTACTAAAGTAAGAGGGCGAAAGCGACCAGTAAACAATCCCTTTATATAAGTAATAACTTGAGTTACTTGTATTATATTTTCCTCCTGCTAGTGCTATCTCATCGGCTGTGATTAGTCCCACTGGATACGTCAAATCTCCGTTTCCTTTTTCCTCATCGTCTACCGTAAACGCATCGTTCTTTTGCGTACATGTCAGTTGCGGACTTTTATTTGTAAATAACCTTTCTTGTGCTTTATACGATGTTTTAGTCGTTCCTGTTCCATTTCCTGTATAAATACTATCTGATGTTGATACTTCTCTATCGTTACAGAATATCTCATCTGATACTGCTTCTCCGTATCCTTTATATACTATATTCGTCTTATACCAATTATCTATGTATGTCTTTATTGTACTATTATTTGTATTTGCATGTGTAGCTTCATACGAACTAGAACTAGGTGTACCATACATATATCCTACATAGGCATTATCATCGTTAGTTAAATTATATGCTGACGTTCCAATTCGTCTATCTGTATTTGATTCTCCATTTGCATGGGCTACTGTTCCATCGTATATTATCCTTAGACTTCCATCTCCATTTATTCTGATTATTCTCCAGTAATAACCTGCAAAATACACATAATTATTTTCTACCGCTCCTCTAAAATAATAACTAGTTCCATAATCGTCTTCCATTGCGTATAGTCCATCTGCTGTCTCATCTGTTGTCGCTACTGTATTAAAGTCAGGAACTCCCTTTTTGGAAGTTAAATTTAAAGCAGCAAGTGTTTGATTTGATAATGAATCGCTTTCATTTAATGTAAATCTTGTATTAAAACTTGCATTTATATCTGGCGTCTGATCTACATCTGGTAAATTATTTATTGTTATTATTAAATTATAATAATATTTCTTTCCTGCTGGTACCGATATTCCTGTTGCTAATACTTCTGTTGTTTTTATATCACTTGTTGGTACATTTTTATTGTTTACTATTTTTGAATATGGTCCAGATGTACTTTCAGAATACTCCAGGGTGTATGTTAAACTTTCTTCTAAATATGTATTTATTATATCTAACCAACTTATCTCTGCATAGGCATCGAGTGTTCCGGTATTTTCTATTATGAATTTCTTTGTTACTGAATCTCCAAAGTTTAATACTTCGTTTATTCCATTGTCGTTATCCGAAAACGAGAGGGCCATTGTTCCTGCAGTTATCTCTGCTGTCTGTGCATCATCGTTGCTTACATTTACCGTAAAGAACGCGTACGTGATTGTTGTCACTGACAAAAGTACTATGAGTGCGAATAATATTACTAGTACTTGGTCTCTATTAAAATGTTTCATACTTAGTTTCACCGTAACCTTATTTATTTATAATTAAAAATTATAATACTTAAGTAAGTTTTAATCAACTTTAGTATATTTTGCAGTAACTTTTCTAGTATTCGTATTAATTTTAATGACTATCTCATTCTCATCTAAGTAATTTAAATTATCTCTTGGATCTGTTACTAATCCTTCTCCATTATCGTTATCGCTTTCTAAATAATCTGGAATTAGATCTTTTACTTTGAGTGTATAAGTGCGATATATTATATCATCTGTAGACTCTTTTGAATAACCTTCTACTCCATCATTAGCATTATCTACTATTTCCCTATAGTGGTCTTGTCCATACATTATGGCAGCATCTTCTATTAAAAATATTTTGGTCTCATACGCCTTTTGTTTCGTCGCTGTAGACGAGGACAATATATTTGGTACAACAAGTATCATGATGAGCGCTAGTATTATGATTACTGCAAGGACTTCTACTATTGTAAAACCGTTTTTCTTCATAAAAAATCAACTCTATTCTATGTCAATTTTAACATATGAATAGAGTTGATACAATTATAATTTTTTAGATAATATCTCTTTTGTCTTGACTGGATTTGCTTTTCCTTTAGTCTCTTTCATTACTTGTCCTACAAAGAAATCGAACAAGTTAGTCTTACCATTATGGTATGCTTCTATTTTATCAGGATTTTTACTTAATATTTCATCGATCAAAGTTTCCAATTCAGCTTCATCGTTTATCTGAGCACCACTCGATTTTAATAGCTCCGATGGCTCTTTATTTTCTTCTATAGATTTTTCATAAATCTCTTTAGCCTGCTTACTGCTGATCTTATTTTCTTCGATTGCTTTTATAATAACTGCAAGTCTCTCTGGCGTCATGAAAAATTCGCTTAATGTTATGTGATTTTCATTTATACTTCCCATCACTTGCGTAGTTATCCAGTTATAAGCTAATTTTGGATTTACATTTAAAGATATAAGTTTTTCAAAGTAATCGCTGTACTCTTTATCTCTTACTAAAATCTTCGCTTCACTGCTAGTTAAGCCGTATTTGTCCATATAATTGTGTTTTCTCTCTTGAGGTAACACTGGGATACTGTTTTCTATTTCCTCTACCCATTCTGGGTCGATTTTAATACGAGGAATATTAGGTTCTACAAAATACTTATAATCTACGGCATCTACTTTTTCACGCATTCTAACCGTCGTCTTAAGATTTTCATCATATCTCCTAGTTTCCTGTATTATCTCGTCCTTTTTTCCACTTTCGATTAGTGATATTTGTCTATTAATTTCCCCAACTATTACTTCTTTAATAGTTGTAAAAGAGTTTACATTTTTAATCTCAACGCGAGTTCCAAGACCATTTTGGACTTCTTCCTGCACACTTACGTTTACGTCACATCTAACTTGCCCACGTCTAACGTCGGCGTCACTTAAGTCGGCGTACTGTAATGAACTTCTTATGTACTCTAAGTAACTTATAGCATCTTCAACTGAATGCATGCATGGTTCACTTACTATTTCTATAAGTGGAACACCACATCTATTATAATCTATCAATGTGCAATCATAAAGATGAGTCATATTTGCAGTATCTTCTTCGAGATGAACGTCATGGACATAGAATTCTTTTGTTTCTTCTCCTACGTCTACAGTAATCTTTCCTTTTGTACCAATTGGTTTTCTAACCTGCGTTATCTGATAACCCTTTGGTAAATCTGGATAATAATAATTTTTTCTATCGAAAAGCGTTTCATCTGCAACTTCACAGTTCAGTATCTTAGAAATCATTATCGCTTTTCTAATACACTCTTTATTTAAGACCGGCATAGTTCCAGGAAACGCCATATCGAGGGGCATGACTAATGAGTTAGCATCCAGAGAATTCGAGTTCTTTGCTCTCGAAAACACTTTAGAATTAGATTTTAATTCGCAGTGCATCTCTAGACCTATAGTTGGTATATAGCCCATACTATTTAGCCCCCTTTCCTATTTGATTTTTATATGGAAGTATCTCTTCTATTTTGTATGCGATGTTTAACACGTTTGCATCGTCTAATACTTTTCCCGTGATATTTAATCCTATTGGCATATTAGAAGTAAATCCATATGGAATAGTGATAGATGGATATCCTCCAAAATTACCTATTGCTAAATGATTTTCGAGAATTTGCTCATCTTTCGTTATGACGTCGTGTTCTCCTTCAATAAGATCTGCACCCTTACCACTTGCAGGTAGTATTAATCCGTCGTACTTTTCGAATAACTTATTCATCTTACTTATAATCAATCTTCTAACTCGGCACGCATTTAAGTAATATTTTTCTTGATTCTCTCTCTGTAAGACGTAAGAGCCGATTACAAATCTTCTCTTGATGAGAGGACTAAATCCCCTAGTACGGTGATCCTTCATCATCTCGTCCACTGTATCCCCTTCACCTCTTGGTCCAAAGATAATTCCTGTTAAATTAGAAAAATTACTCGTAGCTTCTGCACATGATATACAAATGTAAGTAGGATATATTGCATCTAATAACTTTTTATCGAACGACACCTCATCTATCTCTACTCCTAGACTTTTGATTTTTTCGAGCGTTTCTTTAAATTCTTTAAGAGTATTTGTTACTTCCTCACTAGGATTATCGTAACTATCAATATCGGCAATTTCTTTTATATAAAACAATTTTTTACTACTTATATCTTTGTCGATACCAACTACTAGCGATTTATCGTAATCTAGGCTCGTCATGTCTTCCCTATCTTTGCCTTTGATATCGTCAACGACAGTTGCAGCATCTTTTACATTTCTAGTTAAAACGCCTATGTGATCTAATGAAGAAGCGAATGGAAATAATCCATATCTGCTAATTAAACCCCAAGTAGGTTTATATCCGACAATTCCACATAGACTTGCAGGTTTTCTTACTGAATCTCCCGTATCGCTACCTAGTGCAGCAGGTACTATTCCTAAAGATACTGCTGCACTAGATCCAGCACTAGATCCACCTGTC
>CALVPA010000055.1 GCA_944350395.1 uncultured Bacilli bacterium | reverse complement strand
AGAATATTTAACTATATCTCTTATATTTTCGTCACTTATTATAACATTGTGATGTTTTTCGTAGTTAGGTCTAATATTTTTTAAAATATATTCTGTATCTTTAATCGAAGGCTCTTCCACATTTACGATCTGAAATCTTCTTTCCAAAGCTTTATCTTTAGCTATAGAATTTTTATACTCTTTTAAAGTGGTTGCCCCAATTACTTTTATTTCTCCTCTAGCTAAATATGGTTTAAGTATGTTAGCAGCATCTATCGCCCCTTCTGCTCCACCACAATTTACGAGAGTATGTATTTCGTCGATAAATAAGATTATATTCTTTTCAGCGATTACTTCCTTTATAATTTTATTTAGTCTATCTTCAAAATCTCCACGGTATCTAGTCCCTGAGATCAGACTACCCGTATCTAACTCAATTACTTTATAGTCGTTTAAAAAGCTCGGAACTTTTTCTTCATCTATTCTTCTAACTAATTCTTCTACTATCGCTGTTTTACCTACGCCTGCTTCACCCAATAAAAGTGGATTGTTTTTATTTTTTCTAAGCAAAATTTCTATTATGCTTTGTAATTCTTTATCTCTTTTAAATACGTGTTCATCAGAATTTTGCCCATTCATAAGTTTTCCGATTTCATATACTAACAATTTGGATTCGGTCTTTTTTTTGACTAAGTTTTTTGAAAGTGCACTATATATACTCTCCAAATCGATATCCATATTGATAAGTATTCTGATACCTATGCCTTCTCCTTCTTCGAGCATACTGACGATTAAATGTTCGAGCTTAACTGTTCCTTCACCATTTTCGCTCGCATCCTCCATTGCATCACTGAGTATACGTTTTAACAGTGTAGTATAAAGTGCAATTTCACTCTTTTTTTTAGCTCTTCCCACAACTTTTACGAGGTTAGTCTTAAAGTTATCATAAGTTAAATTGTAATTATTTAAAAGTTTTGCAATATCGTTATCACATTTTAAAATTCCTAAAAGCATGTGCTCGCTTCCGACATAAGGATGATTTAAATCGAACATCTCTTTTTCTGCTTGTTTTAAAACTCTTTTAACCTCTATATCAAAATTGTTTTTCATTATTTCACCTCATGATACATTTTATTAAATTCGTATTGAAAAATTAGTCTTATTTTGAAGGAAGAGAATATTATTTATAAGAGGTGAAATAAATGAACGGAACTTATTATCAAAATCCGACTTTTCCAGGAGCCACTGGGAACATGCCAGAAATGAATAATTACACTAGCAACATCGTACCTATATCGGATGAAGGAAATCTTCCAATGGAACAGAGTTACATCGAAAACATTTTAAGACTCAATAAAGGAAAACTTGCCAAGGTATACATTTCTTTTCCGGATTCTGTAAATTGGAAAGATAAAATATTTGACGGAACAGTCGAACAAGCTGGAAGAGATCACATAGTAATGAGTTTGACAGATGGTAAGTGGGTACTAATTCCGATGATTTACTTAGATTACGTAGAATTTAATGAAAAAATCGCATACAAACCTACAAATATTAAAAAATAAAAAAAGAAACTTTTAACAGTTTCTTTTTTAATATCAAATTATTCTATAATTTCAGTTACAGAACCAGCACCAACAGTTCTTCCGCCTTCACGAATTGAGAACTTAGTTCCCTTTTCTAGAGCGATTAGACTGATTAGGTCAACTGTCATTTCAACTTTATCACCTGGCATAACCATTTCTACGCCTTCTGGTAATTCGATAACGCCAGTAACATCTGTAGTTCTGAAATAGAACTGAGGTCTATACTTACTGAAGAATGGAGTATGACGTCCGCCTTCTTCTTTAGTTAGTACGTATACAGATGCTTTAAATTTGTGATGAGGAGTAACTGAACCTGGTTTAGCAAGTACTTGTCCACGTTCAACGTCTTCTCTAGCGATACCACGAAGTAGTACACCGGCATTATCTCCTGCTTCTGCGAAGTCTAGTGACTTACGGAACATTTCGATACCAGTAGCAACTGTCTTCTTTGTATCTTTTAAACCAACGATTTCTACTTCGTCGTTAAGTTTTAACATACCTCTTTCAACACGTCCTGTAACAACTGTTCCACGTCCTGAGATAGTGAATACATCTTCAATACTCATTAGGAATGGTTTATCAGTATCACGAACTGGATCTGGAATATATTCATCAACTGCAGCCATCAATTCACGAATTGATTTTTCAGCTTCTGGATCTCCTTCAAGAGCTTTAAGAGCTGAACCTCTGATGATAGGGCATTCAGTGTCGAATCCATATTCACCTAATAGTTCACGAGTTTCCATTTCAACTAAATCAATAAGTTCTGGATCATCTACCATATCGCACTTATTTAAGAAAACTACGATTTTAGGTACGCCTACTTGACGAGCAAGTAAGATGTGTTCTCTTGTTTGGGCCATAGGTCCATCTGTTGCAGCAATTACTAGAATTGCTCCATCCATTTGAGCTGCACCAGTAATCATGTTTTTAACATAGTCAGCGTGTCCTGGGCAGTCTACGTGAGCATAGTGACGTTTTTCAGTTTCATACTCAACGTGTGCAGTATTAATAGTAATACCACGTTCTCTTTCTTCTGGTGCACTATCGATAGAAGCATAGTCCATGAAAGTTTTACCAAAATACTTAGTAATAGCAGCAGTTAATGTTGTTTTACCATGGTCTACGTGTCCAATTGTACCAATATTAACGTGCGT